>JAHEYM010000317.1 GCA_023251595.1 Bacteroidota bacterium | reverse complement strand
CCGGTAGATGGTCAAAGATTAACTCTGCTGATGTCAGGAAGTTAGAACTTGAATCGTGGAGAAGTTGCCAATTATCTAACCATTTTTTAATTTCATTTTGATAGAAGGAAATTTCTTTATCTTGTTCCTTCGTCAGTTTTTTTAACTTTTCGTCAATCTCAAAATAAATTCGACTAATTTTTTCTTCATCGTCTCGCTTGTTGGATTTGATTGCAGAAATCTCGGAATTTAATTTTTGTAACGTCGTAATTGCAATGTCAATTTTGTTTTCAATCCTTTGTGATATTGTTTCCTGAGAAGTAACCTTCATTAATATTTCCTTGGTCAAGTTTAAATGAATACTCCCCGTTTCGTAAATGGAAATAAGCCCTTTTAATTGCCTTTCAAGTTGTAGCAACTGGTCACTCGATGCACTCTTTAAAAATTCTTCATTTACAAAATCCAGCTCTGAAAGCGGTAAAATGGGGATCACAAAATCTGACAAGGCTGACAATGTTAGCCGGGGAATAATGCTTCCTGCTGCATGACTTTCTGCCTGATGCCAAAGAAAATCTTGTCCGTCCTTAGTTTGCAAGTAAGTATTTATATAATTGTTTTCTTTTGAACGAATGGCTACAAAGTTTTCGGTTAGGACGGTTTCTCGTCCGTTCGGGGGATGAATATAAATTATTTTGTTTGTTATCGAAAGAGAAATTACAATATCATTGGGTTTTAAGGCATATTTCTGTTCTTGTATTTCATCAATATATAAGTCTTTTCCATTTTTGTCTTTTTGTTTATGAACTAAATATTTTCCGCTACCTTTAAAAGTATCTCGCTTCAAAACTTGTCCTCTAATTATCTGGGCGATTTCAGATAATTTTTTTACTTCTTTTCCCCTTAATTTTTCCTCAATAATAACTACCGATAAATAATAGTTTCGGTCAAATCTGTTTTTAAGTTTAGAAAGGGGTAAATAAAAACTACCAGTATGGTTTTGGAAATTATTAATGATTTCATCTGGCTCGTCATCGAATGCAGCCATGAAAACATTTTTATTCGGCTTTCCATTCCTGACAACAATAACAGAAGTTTTAATACTCGTGAAGGGGTAAAACACTCCAATATTCAAACTTATCACCATATCCAACGCAAAATCCGAAATGATTGCTTCGCGAAATGATTTCTCCGGGGTACTTTGACCTGTCAAAAGCCCATCGTTTACTATGAAGATTGCAGTCCCGTTTTTACTCAGAAGGGATAACCCTTTTTTCATCAACTCTATTCCGAGTGGCTTTTTGTCAAGTGTCCTCACCCCAAATGGCAAATTACCGATTACTAAATCGTACTTAGAATTTTCAAAATCAAATTGCAGTGTGTCAGCCACAACAAATTCAATATTAGGATTAATAATTTTTGCTGCTTCAATAATTCCTGAGTTGACGTCAATACCTTTTAATTTTTGAGTGGCACTAAAGTAGTTGAGTATATTTCCTGTTCCGCAACAAATATCAATTACTGTATTCGGTTTAGTCCGCTGTCCAATGGAAGCAATTAATTTGGAAAGATTGTTTGGTGTCACCAACAACCCTCGCTTCCCGTATATAGTATTGAAGATTTCGATCACTTCGTTCTTGTCGAACTGGTAGTTATTCACACCGATCTCTTTCAAAATCAAGTGCATCTCGGACAAACCGTGTCCCAATATTTTTTCTATGAATTTTCGTACTTCGTCTCGGTTCATAATAATTAATTCCACAGTTTTTTCTTAAAAAACTTCTTCAATTCCCTTATGTCTGTCGGATTTTTTTGAATAATCGCATTCAGGAAATTCTTATATTCCGAATTTGAACTTACTTGTATAGACTTAGTTATTGATTTCAGGTAATTCAAATCGAAATATTTGCTGTATTGTTTTTTGTTAATTTTCGCATCTTTAGCATTTTGTATTACGAAATCCTCGTGAGCGCGATGAATGGTTACAATAAAATGTTCGCGTTTCTTATGTTTGAAAATTTTGAAGCGTAACGTATCGTTTTTATTGATCTGTTTGAAGTCATCAAAATATTTCGGCTTTCTTTTATCATCGTCAATCACTCCGATAACCAAACCGGAAGAAGGTCTGTTTATCATTTGAGAACCGACTTGAGCATTATTCGCGGCATGTACCACCGATTCTTTCAAGAGTAGAGTCAGAAATAAAGTATCTGCGTTACATTCTGCGATGACGCGGGTCTCTTGTGTCATTTGCCAATGTAATTATCCATGTTAAAAAAGATGTCGATACCATTTCCGTATATCTCGCTAATCTCCTTTTGAGAAAGAATTTTAATCTTTGTCTCGAATTTATCGAACCAAGTTACAATAACATTAAGGTCTTTCGCGATTGATTTATCTTGCAAAAAAGTATTCAGAAGATATGGACTGTGAGTAGTGAGAAAAAACTGATTCGTATCGGATTGTATTATTTGGTTTGTAAATTCCTGAATGTAAGGAGGGAAGGAATGTGATTCCGGCTCTTCAAAAAGCAAAACAGAATTTGTGTTGGATTTAATAGCAGTCAAATTATAGAGCAACCGCTGAAAAGTATCGGGGGTCAATTCAATTCCAAGTTCGTATATTACTTTTCCTACCTTGCGAAAAATAGCCATTCTTTTTTCAACATGTTTCATTAAAAATTCCATACCGTACTCTTCAAAGAATTGTCCGGCATAGTCGGATAATTCTTTATACATTTCGAGTAATTGATATATGTTTGAACCATCAGGAAGAAGGAAAAGCGAAAACCGATTATTGGTTGCCTCAATTTTTTTAAAATCGTACTTTTTGACCGGAGATTGGGCTTGTTGTCTGAAATCATTCTGGTTTGTATAAGATAATTCAGTTAAATAGAGCAAGAAAGGAGAAAGAGCACTATCTTTTTTAGTTGAGGTCTGCGGCATCATTTTATTAAGATAATCGTTGATAGAACCTTCACTGAACTCATTTTCATGAAAAGGTTTTATATTATCACCTGTTGCAAAAATAAAATTACCTATACCTCTGTAATGACGAAGTGTAACAAACCCGATATCTGAAACAACTTCCACTTGTTTATCTAAATCGCGATAATGAAATAAATCGTGCACTGTATTGAACCTAATGAATGAATGCAAAAATCTTTCTTTATTTGTTTCGTAGCAACCGGAGTACATAGAAAGAGCTTCAAGAATATTTGACTTCCCTGCATTAGGTTTCCCGATGAACAAATTTATCCGTTTGCACTTCAAATCGAGATTCTTAATCGATTTGAAATTTTTGATGCTTAGATTTGAGATTCTGTTTTTCATGGGGTTAGCGTTTTCAAATGTCGGGAAGACACCAGTTCGGACTGTAAAAGTAGTGCTTTAGAATAGTATCTTGTAATCGAGGTTGATTTCCTTCACGGCTTACCGTTCGGAACGGTTCGGAACGAGGTTTTTGACGGATATTCGGAACGTTCGGAACGGTGTTCTGAAAAGTGTTCCGAACGGAGTCCGGAAGTAAATCAGAAAAAAAAGACAATAGCCTTTACAATAAACATAGACAGGAACATAGACAGGAAGTCTATGTTGTCACCTCAGAATCACTTTAGCCGCAGCAAGTTGCGAGTTCATTTCTTTGATCTGTCGCACCGTATCAGACGCGAAACAAGATTCTCAAATTTTTTCAATTACAAGTTCTTTTAATTTGCCCGCGATTTCGAAATATTCCTTTGTTTCAGTCATAGAGGGCATCAGTACATCCGCAGGATAGCGAACATCGACTGCAAAATCGTTTAGGTCTTTCAAATCAATAGAAGCGAAGTCATTATCCAAATCCACACATTTTTTTTGAAGCAGAACAACATCGTGAGTCAGGATAATTTCTGTTCCCTTGCTTATAAGAAAGGCTTTGAATAATTTCTCGACCGCTTGCTGACAATGAAAGCATGCGGTATCAAGAATTAATGGTCTCACCTCCATTAAGGCATTAGCAGCCGCGAGGTCATGTTCTGCTTTTTCAAGCCATTGGTTAACAAAGTCACGAATATCTTTCGTCATAATTCTATTCCTTCCAAAAGAGCGGAACGAACGATGTGTCCCGGCAATTCTTTTTTACTAAGCACTTCTTTTTCGCTGTTTAAAAAAACATCGAATGGTGCATCAACTGCATACACAAGTGCTTTATGAATCTTACTACGCCATCCGATCTTTTCTCTTGCGGAGTAATTATTCTTAATAATAATCAGTAAATCAAAATCGCTATGACGGTCGGAATTCCCACGAACCCGCGAACCGAACAAAAGAACCCTTGCATCAGGAAAGAAGGAATGAACAGTAGATTTTATGGTATTAAGAACGGCGGGCGATTCCATAAGGCAAAGGTAAAGTAAATGTCCACGATCTGAAAATTGAGTTTTGGTGATGCTACCTGCACTTGATCAATACCTTGCACGGCTTTTTTTGTACCAATTAAATGAATCTCAAATTATTACCACCAAAATTTATACAGCGAATTTTATTTTGCTCATAAAGTGCTGAAAAACAAAGGTTTAACGAAACTACAAGTGATCCCACCAGGACTCGAACCTGGAACCCTCAGTTTAGAAAACTGATGCTCTGTCCGGTTGAGCTATGGGACCCGGCCTGTTTTTTAATGCAGGACTGCAAAGATAGTTATTTAGGGGTTAGGTGTTAGGGGTAAGGGTTTAGTGGTAAGTTTTTTTGCCATGAGCTATGAGTTATGAGTTATGAGTTATGAGTTATGAGTTATGAGTTATGAGTTATGAGTGATGAGTGATGAGTGATGAGTGATGAGTGATGAGTGATGAGTGATGAGTGATGAGTGATGAGTGATGAGTGATGAGTGTGGGATGCCCTAACCTAACCTCTAACACCTGATCCCTAACCCCTATCTAATCTCCATATTTCAATAAAAACTCAGGATTGATTGCCTTGAAACTCACTCTGTCGTTGTGCAAAAATCCATTACTGTCTTTATGATCTGTTATCTCGGTAAGCGGTCTGATTACGACTCCTTCTCTCCAGACTTCTGTGTTTAATACCGATTTGGCGATTGATTTTTTCACCAGTACTTCAATATCACTTTCCAACAGATAATTTTCTTCAAGAACCGGAACCGGATCCAATTGCAAAATCCTCATTTTCTCTTTAAAATCCTGAAAATCTGCATATATATACTTATCGATATAGAAGAAGTTAAAAAACATTGCTGTT
>JAHEYM010000316.1 GCA_023251595.1 Bacteroidota bacterium | reverse complement strand
GTTTCGAATGAATTTATTGTTTAGTCCGGGAAAAGCAGCCGCCTCACCCAATGCTTCTTCTATTCGGAGAAGTTGGTTGTATTTGGCGATTCTGTCTGTTCTTGAAGCCGAGCCTGTTTTTATCATTCCGCAATTCAATGCCACCGCCAGATCTGCGATTGTCGTATCTTCCGTTTCACCGGAGCGATGACTCATGATTGAAGTATAACCATTGCGGGTAGCGAGTTTCACAGTCTCGATCGTTTCACTAAGAGTCCCGATTTGATTTACTTTGACAAGAATTGAATTCGCAATACCACGATCAATACCTTTCTGGAGTCTCAACGGATTGGTCACAAAAAGATCGTCACCAACGATTTGAATTTTACCGCCTATCATGTCCGTCATTTCTTTCCAACCATCCCAATCGTCTTCAGCAAGACCATCTTCAATCGAAATAATCGGATATTGCGCACTCCATTTACTCCAGAATTGAACGAGTTGAGATGAAGTCATTTCTTCTTTTGTCGATTTTGAAAAAATATAGCGACCGGTTTTGGCATCATAAAATTCAGAGGCGGCGGCATCAAGTGCTATGAAGACCTGCTCTCCTGCTTTGTAACCGGCAGCTTCAATCGCCATCAGAACAACTTCAATGGCTTCGTCATTAGATTTCAGGTTGGGTGCGAATCCACCTTCATCACCGACATTTGTAGACATACCGCGTTTTTTCAGAACCGCTTTGAGATGGTGAAAAATTTCTGAGCCCATACGGAGCGATTCGGCAAAACTCGAAGCCCCCGCAGGCACTATCATGAACTCCTGAATGTCGATGCTGTTATCCGCGTGAGAACCACCATTGAGAATGTTCATAAATGGAACCGGTAAAAGATTCGCAGAAACCCCTCCGACATATCGATAAAACGGTACTCCTACTTCCAACGACGCGGCTCTTGCACAGGCAAGGGAGACACCCAAAATAGCGTTTGCACCGAGATTTGATTTATCAGATTTCCCATCGAGAGCGATCAATGCATTATCTATCAATAGTTGCTCAGAGACAGGGGATCCCCGCAACTCTTCGGCGATCGCTTTGTTGACATTATTCACTGCACGATTAACCCCCTTTCCCAAGTAATAATTTTTATCACCGTCGCGCAATTCAACGGCTTCATGAGCGCCTGTTGAAGCACCGGAAGGCACAGCAGCTCTTCCGATGACTCCTGAGTCAGAGTAAACATCTACTTCAATAGTTGGATTTCCTCTGGAATCGAGGATCTGTCTGGCTCTGATGTCTGAGATTAATCCCATAATTTTATTTTTTTGATAGTGTGAAAAGAAAACACAAAAGTACGAAATTGAAATACCCGATCTACATCCTGCGTTTCATCGCTGACGAAATAATTGCTGATCTTTGTAAAATCGTTTTGACAACACCTTCAACTTTCGATAATAAATGAATTTACCCCGCGAAGAAGCAAAGGCGCGAAGAATCGCTGTTCAAAAAAATATTTCTTTGCGGCTTTGCGGCTTTGCGGGTAATTTCTACCCTTCATTAATTTCCTGTTTAAGGAACAACATCCTGTTCCTATTTCTTTTTTTCTCGATTTCCGGTTCAGCCCAGATTCAGAAACTGATGAAACCGGCAGACAAGAAATTTGCTGCACATAAATTTCAGGCAGCAATGGAAGATTACACCATTGTAATTAAAAAGTATCCTGAATACGCAGAAAGTTATGCGAGGAGGGCATTATGTAAATTCAAACTCACTGATCAGGTAGGTGCATTGGAAGATATCAATAAAGCAATAAGTCTCGATCCAAAATTCTTTACCGCATACTCTATCAGAGGTCAGTTCCATGAAGCATTTCGTTATTTTGATTCTGCGGTTGCCGATTTTACAAAGTGTATTGAACTTCAACCGAACAATCAGCTTCCTTATTACACGCGTGGAAAAGCAAATATTGAAGCAGGTTTTTTTGATGATGCAATAAAAGATTTTGATCAGGCACTGAAATTAAATCCGGATTTTGCTGAAGCGTCTTATCAGAAAGGCATTGCTTTAATGAGGAATAAAAGTTATGCAGATGCAAAAAAAATATTTGATGACTATTTAAAACAATATCCTTCAAATTATGTCGCAATGTTTATGCGGGGAATTTGCAAAGACAAAACCGGCGATGCGTTTGGTGCTTGCCGTGATTGGATGAAAGCATCGAATAAAGGATACAAAGAGGCGGAAGCCTTATTGAAAATCAAGAAATGCAAGTAACTTCTTATACCGGATTCAAGAACAACTAATAATTCAACAATTACTCAATTGTCTTCCTTTTTCGACTTGCAGGATGCTTCATCGTGTGAATAACACCGAGGATAAGGATAAGATTATCTTCCACGATACGATAAACAATTACATAAGGAAATTTTTTCACTAAGAGCTCTCTGTATTCCCCATTTACTTTAGGGTGAGTGTGTGCATTGGTCGAAAGATATGTAGCGTAATCGAGAATAACTTCCACGAACTCTTCTCCAAGACCATTGCTTTTTTCTTCATACCAGGCCATTGCCTGCTTAATATCTTCACGAGCCTCTGATTTGACTATAACTTCGTACTTCACTTCTTCATAGTGCTTTTTAAGTATTGACGAACTTCTTCAATCTTATAGCTTTTACTTTTCCCGGACTTGTGGTGCTTCCACCTTTTATCGATTTCTTTGTATTGCTCTTCACTCAGCATACTTTTTGGAGCCGGGGCGTTCTCGTACTCTTTGAGCATAGCATACACAGCTTTCAAGATTCGCTCATCGGCATTTGTAATGTAATCGAAAACTTTTTTTCTGATCTGAACTGCGCTCATGTCTCTTGATTTAGTTTATTAATTCCCTCGAACCGTATCCACAAACTGTTTAAAAAGATTTCGCGAATCGTGCGGACCCGGCGATGCCTCAGGGTGGTACTGAACTGAAAATGCTCTTTTCCCTTTTACACGAATTCCTTCTACCGTCTGATCATTCAGATTGACATGTGTTAATTCCAGAATCGGTGATTTCTCCACATCCTCTCTGCTTATAGAAAATCCGTGATTTTGTGAGGTCACTTCACAATGACCCGTGATCAGATTCTTAACGGGATGGTTTATTCCGCGATGTCCGTTAAACATCTTGAAAGTTTTGACACCACAAGCTTCCGCGAGTATTTGATGACCTAAACATATTCCAAAAGTTGGATTATCATTCTCGAAAATTTCGCCAACAGTATTCACGACATTTTGCATAGATGCAGGATCGCCGGGACCATTCGAGATAAGAAATCCATTCGGATTCCATTTTTTCATTTCAGCGTATGAAGTATTCCAGGGAAAAATCTGCATGTAGCAATTCTGAGCAGATAAACTTCTCAAAATGTTTTTCTTCACTCCGAGATCGAGTACTGCAATGCGGTACTTCGCATTTTCATTTCCGTAAAAGTAAGGTCGTTTTGCAGATACGGTTGAAGAAAGTTCTAAGCCCGCCATATTTGGAACTTTACTCAATTCATTTTTCAGATATACGAGGTCTATTGTTTCGGATGAAAGAATGGCGTTCATCGCGCCTTTATCACGAATATGCCGAACGATTGCGCGTGTATCAGCTTCTGAGATCGCCACGAGAGATTGTGTTTCAAAATAATTCTGCAGACTTCCTGTGGCGCGAATGCGCGAATAATTCGTGCTGAAATTTCTGCAAACCAAACCTGAAATTTTAATCGTTTCCGATTCTACCTCAACATCTTTCACACCGTAGTTTCCGATGTGTGCGTTTGTGGCAACCATAATTTGTCCGAAATATGAGGGATCGGTAAAAATCTCCTGATATCCGGTCATTCCGGTATTGAAACACAATTCACCACTCGAAGTACCTACGTGCCCCGATGCTTTTCCATGAAATACAGTTCCATCTTCAAGCAGAAGAACTGCCGGTATTTTATCTATTGGTTTGATCATGATTTTTTCGGTGAATTTGTTGCGAAGGTAACAATTTTTGTAGAGACGTTGCACGCAACGACTTAACCGTTCAGTCGTAAGTCATAAGTTGTAAGTCAAAAAAATTGAGCGCAAATTTACAGACCTTGCGTCCTTTGCGTTTTACCTTTGCAAACTTTGCGCTGAGAAAAAAACTTTTGGAGACCCCTCAAACTATTTGTATTTTTGAAAAAACGCTAACACATGATCACGAAGACTCAACTTATCAGCTCACTTGATAAAATGTCGGAAAACCTAAGCATTGATCCTATCATTGATAAAATAATTTTTCTGGAGAAGATACAAAAAGGACTTGAAGACTCAAAAGCAGGTCGTGTCAACGATAATGCAGAAGCCAAAGAAAAATTAAAAAAATGGCTGAAGTAATTATAAGCATCATTAGCATCAAACTTTGATAGTTCGAATTGAATGATTTTATAATAAATATCATATGCTTATTTTTGGCGGAGCGTGTCTTCTATTAGGAATTTCAATAGGTTCAATCGGCTTTTACTGCAGATAAGTTCAATCATTTGCCAACCTCTTGATCTGGATATAGATGAAAAACCCAACTTCATTTAAGACTATTGAAGGTACAACAAACAATTTTCATCGTCTCCATCAAACAGATTAATTGCCTCTGCGTTTTTTAAAAGTATCTCAATTATATTCGAAGTTTTTTATTTCCACAAATTAGTTGAATTACCTTCGGTGGGCATCCGAACAAGCGACTCATGCCCTCAAAATCATTGTCTTTTGTAAGAATGGTGTAACCGTTGTTTTTTGAGAAACTCTAAATTAATGAATCTTCCGTATTTTTATCCAAGCGAAAATCAGATACATGTTTAATACTGTGAAATGACGTATTTAACAAAGAACACACCCTATGAGAAATATTATTATCAATTAATAATTTCATTTTATAGAAACAAATTTGACGTGTTTTTCACTTTCTGCGGCGTAAGCTAAACATGCGTGTATGTCTTCAGCTTTAAGTTCCGGGAAATCACTAATTATTTCTTGTGTGGTCATGCCGGACGCAAGATAACCTGGAACATCAGAAACTGTAATCCGGGAGTTTCTAATGCAAGCCTTGCCTGAACGCACATTCGGATTTATTGAAATGATTTCAGAATATTGTTTCGTCATTCATGAATTTATACCATTACTGTTTATAAATTAGCCCAAAATTGTTAATAACTTTTTATTTATTTTTAATGGACTAAAACATAATGGTCTATCTTTGTAAAAAAAAACTATGGCATTAGCGAAAACAT
>JAHEYM010000315.1 GCA_023251595.1 Bacteroidota bacterium | reverse complement strand
GACAGGCATTACCAACTGAATTCTCTGATAAAAATCAGACCACCTGGAATTTCTTCAAAGCCATCATCAATCAAATAAAAGGACCCTCAATAAAATATGAACAGCCGGATTAGAATCGCAACACCAGACGACGCCACAGCTTTTGCCACGATCAAGTTACAGCTTCCAATGACCGGCAAAGAAGAACCTTCCTCCAGAGGTGGTTTTCTACTTGGGACAGATTTAGTGACCTATTCAAAATATATAGAAAATGCATTTTGTCTTGTTGCCGAATCTGATGACGAGGTGATTGGTTTTGGTATTATCCTTACAGACAAAATGTTACGCGTCTCGGATATTTGGGAGAGAAGATCTCATGCAAAATGGAATATTCATTTACCCGATTATGAGAACAAAAAGTTGTGTTATCTCGAACAATTTGCCGTCTTAACCGGTCACAGACGATTAGCCGCATCTCTGTTATATAATCTCGTCAAATGGGTATTCGATAATGGATACGATTATTTATTTACTACAACAGTTAAAGAACCGATTCTTAATATCGCTCCGCTTCCTTTTATAGATGCAGTCGCAGGTATTAAAGCCGGGAATATTGATGAAGTTTATCCGGATGTCGGTCATATAAATTCTGATATTTATTTGATAGAATCCCAAATGTTTTATTCGCAAACAGAAGCTCATCCTTTATATGGTTTTCTGAAACAAAATACTATTTCATTAATATGAAGGAAAAAGTTTCGCCTTTTCTGAAGAGATTATCCGAAAATCCAGCCATTCGCCAACAATATTATATCAGCGGATTTGAAAGTGCAGATGTGATTTACAACGATCCTTTGATGGAGGAAAAACACGAGGTTGTAAAAGGTCTTGTACATAAGTATCCAAACCGTGCATTAATAAAAGTGAGTTATCTCTGCGCTGCACATTGCAGATTCTGTACACGTATCAGGCAAATAGGTAATCCCGAGGGAACACTATCAGACATTGATCTGGAAAATATTTTATTATATCTTCAACAAAATCCGCAAATTGATGATGTAATCTTATCCGGTGGTGATCCATTCTATACCCCCGATATCACATATAAACTTTTAGAAAAATTGCAATTTATTTCAACAGTAAAAACAATTCGCATCGGAACAAGAATGCCGTTTCAGTCGCCGGACTCATTTCACACTAAAAACATTTCAAGTCTGTTAAATCTCATCAACGATATTGGCAAAAGAATTCCTTTATACATATTGGTTCATATCAACCATCCCGATGAGTTGAACAAAGAAACAGAATCCGTAATTAAACTCTTAAAAGAACAAAAAGTGACCGTATTATCTCAAACCGTTTTTCTTCGAAACATAAATGACAATTTTGAAACGCTTTATCTTCTTTTTAAAAAATTATACCATCTCGGTGTGATTCCTTATTATCTCTATCATTGCGATCATGTCAAGGGACTTGAACGCTTCACCGGAGATATTAATAAAGAAAAAGAAATTGCAATCCGACTAAGAGCTGAATTAAGCGGTATCGCTTGCCCTTTATTTGTTGAGGATCTGGAGGATGGGTACGGGAAAATGCCGGTTTATTGATGAGCTATGCTTGCCCGCCGAAGCGTAGCGAAGGAGGGAACTATGAGCTAAATATTTAAACCTTTCAAGTTATTAACCTTTCAACTCATCAACCTTTATAGCAGGCACAGAGATTGTCTCTTAATTGAATCAATAATTCAACTAATTTTGCTCTCCTTACTTCATAACTCATAACTCATAACTCATAACTCATAACTCATAACTCATAACTCATAACTCATAACTCATAACTCATCACTCATAACTAACACCTATGAAACGTCTTCTCTTCCTCGCACTATCTTTCTCAATCCTGCTTTCAGGCTGTATGTCAACACTTAACATCCGCGCATTAAAGCCGTCGGATGTGATGTTGCCCGAAAATGTTCAGAAGATTGCGGTAGTGAACCGTTTTATTCCGGGAAGTAAAAGCAATCAGACACTGAACATCATCGAAGGAATAGCTACAGGTGAAGGAATATTCACGGATCGCGAAGGTGCAGAAAATGCAGTGAATGGTCTGCTTCAACAATTGAAACAATCTCCCCGCTACGAAGTGGTTCAGCCTGCAGCAGAATTGAAAGGTAACGGACTTGGTGTTTTCCCCCCTCTTCTCCCTGCAGAAGAAGTCAGAGCGATTTGCGATAAAGTCGGGGCACAGGCGTTGGCAACCTTGGAAGCTTTCGATTCAGATAATATTTATCACGATGAAATTGAAAACCGCAAGAGTACTACCAAAGAAGGCGTTGCGATCGTAACAATTATTCACCACGCTAAACTCGATACACGCGTTACGATCGGATTCAGAATCTATGACGCGAAAACGAATAGTCTGTACGATGAATTTAAAGGCGAACAGAGAATGGGTTGGGATAAAGAAGGACCAACAGTCGAAGCCGCCCGTGCTCTCCTTCCTCCGAATCGTCAGGCAATTAAAGATGTGGGATTTATTGCCGGCACTCAGTACGCTATTCGAATTGCTCCATCCTGGATAAATATTGCACGTCAATATTACCCGAAAGGAAATGATGATATGAAAAATGCTGCCATCAGAATGCGCGCCGGTAAATGGGATGCAGCCGCAGAAATATATAAATTATTAACGGTCGCAAATGATAAGAAAATTGCCGGTAAAGCAGCCTATAATATGGCGGTTATTGCAGAAGCGCAAGGTAAATTAGATATCGCGCTCGACTGGGCAACAAAATCTGCAAGTGAATTTAAAAATAAAAAAGCTGCCAGATATATAGATATTCTTCGCTACAGAAAAGCTGAACAGGAAAGAGTTGACCGGCAAATGAAAGATAAAAAATAAAATTAATTCTTCTGCAATTTCACTTTCCCTTGATAGGTCTTATCAACAATAATCAATTTAAAAGGGCGCATGGAATAGGTTAATTTTTCAAGAATCCCATACATCTATTCACATTATAGTTTACCGAAATGAATTAATTGGGGTTCTTTAGGTAAGGTTGCATAAGCATAGTCAGATCTTGCATTTAAATCTTCGAATACTTCGTCATCTGAATCACTGTCGATCAGATATCCTATAATGTCGCATGCTTTGAAATGATACGCCTTATAAGAGCGAGCATCTTTTAGCACTCTTCATTGAACAGACCCTATTCACAATCGTCGTTAGGGTACTCACGATTGTTAAGAATACCTTCCATCCGTTACATGGATATAGAGATCCTTGTTAAGAATATCTTCCATCCGTTACATGGATATAGAGATCCTTGTTAAGAATACCTTCCATCCGTTACATGGATATAGAGATCCTTGTTAAGAATACCTTCCATCCGTTACATGGATATAGAGATCCTTGTAAAGAATATCTTCCATCCGTTACATGGATATAGAGTTCCTTGTAAAGAATATCTTCCATCCGTTACATGGATATAGAGTTCCTTGTTAAGAATACCTTCCATCCGTTACATGGATATAGAGTTCCTTGTTAAGAATACCTTCCATCCGTTACATGGATATAGAGATCCTTGTTAAGAATACCTTCCATCCGTTACATGGATATAGAGTTCCTTGTAAAGAATATCTTCCATCCGTTACATGGATATAGAGTACCTTGTTAAGAATATCTTCCATCCGTTACATGGATATAGAGTTCCTTGTAAAGAATATCTTCCATCCGTTACATGGATATAGAGATCATTGTAAAGAATATCTTCCATCCCTTACATGGATATAGAGTTTCATGTCATATTGTAAATACCGTATTCAAAGTAACCTGTACGCGAAAGGGAAAGTGAGTAAAAAAGTTTACGAGAAAGTCACAGCCGGTTCGATTACGATGTAGTCTATCACTTTTATTCAAATTTCCGGCTCCTGTACATTTTTCCCGAAAAACATTCTATTTCTGTACCTTTAGCCCTTCAAAACAGTTTTGCAGAGATCCCCAATGGCGAAGATTAAGAAAGAAGTACCGGAAGAACCTTTAGAAAAGAAACTCTGGAAAGCGGCTGATAAGCTCCGTAAGAATATGGATGCTGCGGAATACAAGCATGTGGCGTTGGGTTTGATTTTTCTGAAATATATTTCCGATGCGTTCGAGGAACTATTCCAAAAACTGACCGCACAGAAAAGCGATGGTGCAGATCCCGAAGACAAGAATGAATATACCGCAGAGAAAGTTTTTTACGTACCGCCATCCGCACGTTGGACTTGGTTGCAAGGCAGAGCCAAACTTCCAACCATCGGCAAAGACATCGACGATGCGATGGACGCGATTGAGAAAGACAACCCTTCACTAAAAGGTGTCTTACCAAAAGTATTCGCTCAGGAGAAATTGGACAAAGCGAGTTTGGGCGGTCTGGTTGACCTTGTTAGCACCGCAACACTCGGAACGAAAGAAGCGCAGAGCAAGGATTTGTTAGGCAGAGTGTTCGAATATTTTTTGGGTGAGTTCGCTTTAGCAGAAGGAAAAAAGGGAGGACAGTTTTATACGCCGGGTAGTGTTGTAAAACTTTTGGTTGAAATGTTAGAACCTTATGAAGGCAGAGTATTTGACCCTTGTTGCGGTAGCGGTGGAATGTTCGTTCAGTCCGAAAAGTTTATTAAAGCACATCAGGACCTGCCCCCCTCCGGCTCCCCCCAAAAAGGGGGAGTGAAAAAACTCCAATTAAATCCAAGCGATAGAATTTCTATCTACGGACAAGAGAGCAACCAAACCACATGGCGTTTGGCGAAAATGAATCTTGCGATTCGGGGAATTGACAGCAGTAACGTGAAGTGGAATAACGAGGGCAGTTTTTTGAACGATGCTCATAAAGATTTGAAAGCCGATTATATTATTGCCAATCCCCCATTTAATGACAGCGATTGGAGCGGTGAGCTTTTATCGAAAGATGCAAGATGGGTTTACGGAGTTCCACCTGCCGGAAATGCAAACTACGCATGGATACAACATTTCCTCTATCACACTGCACCCAATGGACAAGCGGGATTTGTTCTGGCGAAGGGTTCTCTCACAACGAAAACAAGCAACGAAGGCAAAATTCGGGAAGAACTCATAGAAAAAGATTTGATCGATTGTATCGTAAACCTCCCGTCCAAATTATTTCTGAATACACAGATTCCGGTATGTTTGTGGTTTTTAAGACGTAACAAGCAAAAACGCAAACGTGAAATCCTATTTATTGATGCGCGAAATCTTGGCTTTTTAAAAAGCCGCAAAAAT
>JAHEYM010000314.1 GCA_023251595.1 Bacteroidota bacterium | reverse complement strand
AACAGAAAGAATTACAGAAACAGAAAGAGAAAGAGAGAAATAAAAGCGACGAATTACCTGATATGCAGATATCATGTGAGTGCTTTTTCTATGTATCCTCCCCCGATCACATCATCATCTTCATAAAACACAGCCGACTGTCCGGGAGCCACGGCAGAGACCTGTTTATGGAAATTAATTTTCATATATTTTCCGTTCATCGATTCAAGTGTACAATATGCACCAGGATCTTTATAGCGTATTTTTGTAAGCGCTTCAACCGGTGAATCAAACGCGGCATACTTCACCATATTAACATCCCTCACAAGAATTTCACAGCGTTTTAATTCTTCAACACTTCCTAACACGACTGTATTTGTTTCAGGATGAATTGCTGTGACATACAAAGGTGAACCGACCGCGATTTCCAATCCTTTTCTCTGACCAATTGTATAAAATGGATAACCCTTGTGTTTGCCAAGAACATCACCTTTCGCGTTCACGAAAAATCCATCAGAGAGTTTATCCTCAAGTCCATCGACTTTATGTTTTAGGAACGAGCGATAATCGTTGTCGGGGATGAAACAAATTTCATAGCTTTCGGGCTTTTTCGTGAGTTCTTCAAATCCCATTTTAATTGCCATAGCACGAATTTCGGATTTCCTGAATGAACCTAATGGGAACATGGTTCTGCGGAGGACATCCTGAGTCAATCCCCACAGCACATAAGACTGATCTTTTGTTTCATCGAGTCCTTTGGAGATGACCATTCTGCCGGCTTCCTCGCGCAGACGTGCATAATGCCCGGTAGCGATATATTCACATTCAAGCATATCGGCACGTTTGAGAAGCGCGTCCCACTTGATATGTGTATTACATTTCACGCAAGGATTGGGCGTTCTTCCTGCCATATATTCGGACACGAAATCATCGATTACATGCGCTCCGAACTCAGTGCGGATATCAAGAATATAATGAGGAAAACCCAGAGAGACAGCTATTGCGCGGGCATCATTGATCGAATCGAGGCTACAACAACCGGTTTCTTTTTTCGCGCCCCCGGCAGCAGCGTAACTCCATGTTTTCATGGTCAGACCGATGACTTCATAGCCTTGCTGATGAAGCATCACAGCAGCCACCGAACTATCGATGCCGCCACTCATTGCCATTAAAACTCTGCCTTTTTTGCTCATTGAAAGAATAGGTTCATTTTCAACCCTTCAACCTTTCAACCCTTCAACGAGTTGCAAAATGAATTGATGAAACAACACCTACAGGAACAAAGTTACTGCTTTTTTTCTTTCTTCTGTTCTTCCTCTTTCTTCAACTGCTCCTGATACTTGTCCGAATCGGTGATAAAAACACCTTTCTTGTAGTACTCGTCCTTTTGCCATGCGCCATTAGGTTTATTAAAAACCCAGGTCGAATCCTTCAAACCTGCGTGATAAACCCCTTCATATTGTAATGTACCTTCAGGCCAGTAGCACTTCATCGGACCTTCTTTTACGCCATCAACGTAAGTCGTTTCAAAACTCTTCTTCCCGTCATAAAAAAACTTTTGTTCAACACCGACCTGTTTACCTTTGCTGTAAGGAACAATTTCAACCGGTTTTCCATTGTCGTAGAATGTTTCCCACACACCGTCTTTCAATCCATTCACATAATTTTCGATAGAAACGAGCCATTGATCTTCGCTGTAATAAAGCCAGGTACTGTCTTTTAATTCTTTTCTATATATGCCTTTCGACTGTGGTTTACCATTCGGATAAAAACCGATATAGTTGCAGGCATCCCCATCTTCGAAAAACTCTGATGTCCCCTGTGGTCTGCCATCTTCGTAATAATATCTGAAAGTTCCGGTGCGCTTACCATCTTTATAAACCCCCTGAAAAACCCGGCTCCCGTCTTTTCTGAAGTATTCCCAAAGACCTTGTTTAAGACCCGAGGCATCGACACGGTTAATGGTATCGCCCTTCCAGATTTTATAGGTTTGGGCAGAGAGTATTGAGGGAATGAACATTCCAAAAAAACATAATCTAAATATTGTTTGTCTCATCACATTCAACTTATAACTCTTTACGAGCATGAACGCAAAATTAGTTAATTTTAGGGTGAAGTGAAATTCATCCCGATAAACACTACCTTTTAAATAAAATTTGCAACCTTCACGGCTGAGAAAATAATAAGGGTTTTGGGCATCCTTTTTCTATGAAGGTTAAATGGGTTTGGATAAGGTTTTTCTTTCATTTAATCGGATGTCCGGTGATCCAAGTATGTTATTTTTTCCTTTTCACCTTAATACAAACAATAGCCCCCCAGAACTTTAACCTAATATTTGATTTTTTCAACCTTCATGGAAATTATGTAACTTTACAAGTTAGCATTTGCATCGATCGCGATTTCCGACAAAATCCTCAAGATCTGATAATAAAGTAAAAAATGAAAAAAATACTTATCGCAATACTTTTATTATTCGGGACAACCCTTCATTCACAAACATTTTCAGGTAGTACCGGCGGTGTCAGTGACGATGGACTAGATAATAATTTTACTGCTGTAGTTGCAGGATTGACCCCTCCAACATTAAATGGCACGCATGGATTGGTTACTGTTTGTCTTGATATTACACATACTTACGATTCAGACCTGAATATTCATATCATCGCACCGGATGGAACTTCGATTACTCTGTTTTCAGGTATCGGTGGTGGCGACGATAATTTCACAAACACTTGTTTGGATATGAGTGCTGCACAATCTATTAATGCCGGACTCGCACCATTTACAGGTATATATATACCAACTGAATCATTCGGAGATATTAATAATGGTCAAGATGGTAACGGAACATGGACACTTAGAATCGTAGACATGGCTGCTCAGGATGTGGGTTATGTAAATAGCTGGAGTGTTACATTTGGCGCAGGAGCAGCAGTGCCTTTTGTATTTACATCCTCCAATTTACCCATCGTGGTTATCAATAATAATAATGTTACAATTCCCGATGAACCGAAAATTGATGCGACGATGGGAATTATATATAATGGTGTGGGGATGATGAATTATATGACCGACTCATTTAATAATTATAATGGCAGAATCGGTATTGAAATGCGAGGTGCTTATTCACAAAGTCTTCCTCAAAAGCCATACAGCATCGAAATCCGCGATACTGCGAATATTCAGACAAACGCATCCATCCTTTCGATGCCGGCTGAACACGACTTTTGTCTGATAGCGAATTACAACGACAAGGTATTTATGCGGAATACACTCGCCTATCAGTTATTCGCCTCTATGGGTCACTACGCTTCCCGCACAAGATTTTGCGAAGTGGTGCTGAACGGAAGATATCAGGGTATATATATATTCTGCGAAAAGCTTAAACGCGATCATCATCGGGTGAATATAGCACGTTTGGATTCAACAGAAAATACCGGCGTAAATGTGACCGGGGGTTATATATTGAAAAACGACTATTGGGATGCAACCAATAGTTGGTTATTGAATTATCATCCGATCGATCATCCAACCTTTGATGTACATTTGGTGTATGATTATCCCAAATCAACAGATATTACACCTGCGCAACAAACCTATATACAAACATTTATTAATGATTTTGAAACCGCGTTATATGGTCCCGATTATGCAGATACTGCCATCGGGTACAGAAAATACATGAACATTAATTCTTTTATCGATTATTTAATCGTGAATGAAATATCGAGGAATAATGATGGTTTTAAAAAAAGCTGTTATTTCTTTAAGGATATAGATACACTTTCACAGATGTCGAAACTGAATGCCGGTCCCGTTTGGGATTTTGACTGGGCATTTAAAGATATTAATGAATGCAGCATTTTCGCCGCTACGGATGGTTCGGGTTGGGCGTATCTAGTAAATGATTGTAATGGTGATGTAAATTCGCCCGGATGGACGGTTCGTTTTATGCAAGACACGGGATTTCAGAATACATTCCGTTGCAGATGGGAATATTTCAGAACAAATATTCTTCACAGCGACACATTAAATAACTATATAGATTCGATTGCCACATATTTAGATTCTGCTCAAATGCGTCATTTCGCAAAATGGGGAAATCTCGGAGCCAACACCGGCGCACCCGAAATAGAACCCGATCCGACAATCTTCGCAGGAGAGATTCAACAATTCAAGGATTGGTTAACGCGCAGAATTACCTGGCTGGATGCAAATATTCCGGGTATTCCGAATAATTGTATTCCGCTCACTACGGCCGTTGTTTCGGGTGAAGTAAATCCGGGAATAAGCATCTACCCAAATCCGACAAACTCGCGGATAACCGTCGTTTCATCTTCTTCAGGTGGCTTTATTAAGATTGTTGATGTACTTGGAAGAACTATATTAATTCACTCCATAGATTCAAGGACTGAACAGATTGATGTATCAAGTTTGCAGTCCGGTGTTTTTACAATTGAATTGATTGAAACAGGTAAAATAATTTTTAAACAAAAGCAGATAATAATCAGGTAGAGGATGCCACGGAAATATACCACCTTTCTGTTTCTGATTCTATTTCTTCAATCCTTTCTTATTTATTCGCAGAAACAAGATAGGATTTGGGTATTTGGGGATTCGCTGGGGATTGATTTTAACAATCTTTCCTCGCCCATTGTTTTTACGGCACCTCCTCGTACTTATGGACCTGTGAATTATGCTTCTGTTTCAGACAGAAACGGCAATTTGAAAATGTACGTAAATTCATCCTACTCAGTCTCGAGTTTCTCTTATTACTCTTCATTGTATAATGCTTCAAATCAAGTTATAATGAATGCTGATTCATTTCTTAGCCACAGATCTTGTGCTCAGGGGTTTACTCTTATCCCTTCACCATTGGATAGTAATAGATATTCCGTTTTTCACTTGAATACAACGGGTGGGGCTTTACCGCCCGGCTTGTATCGTTCCAACGTAGATATGTCCCTAAATAGTGGCAATGGTCTATGTACAACACGAGATAGTCTGATTAGTAACGATACTTTAACTGAAAAATTAACAGCAATAAAACAT
This sequence comes from Bacteroidota bacterium, assembly GCA_023251595.1. Lineage (GTDB taxonomy): Bacteria > Bacteroidota > Bacteroidia > AKYH767-A > JABDAW01 > JAHEYM01. The sequence goes on along the minus strand of JAHEYM010000314.1, from coordinate 237 downwards.
GCCAATGGGAGGGACTGGTGGATAATCACTCACAAGACTTATTCAAATGAGTTTGCAATTTATTTACTTGAGAATGATTCACTTATTATCCGCCCCACACAGTCGATAGGTATAACCGGAACAATTTTAGGAAATATCCATCAGGGAATAATGATACCAAGTAATAATGGGGACGAGATAGCGTTTACTGGGTGGGGTACTGATTCAATATTTCTTTTCAATTTCGACCGATGCACC
>JAHEYM010000019.1 GCA_023251595.1 Bacteroidota bacterium | reverse complement strand
AACAGTATCACCGAATCCATCTTCTAATAAAGTCCCTATTCCGACAGCCGATTTTATTCGCCCATCTTCACCTTCACCGGCTTCAGTAACACCAAGATGCAAGGGATAATTCATTCCTTCGGCGATCATTTTTTGTACGAGAAGACGATATGCTTCGACCATCACTTGCGGGTTACTCGATTTCATGCTGAGCACAATATCGCGGTAATTTTGCTGCTCGCATATTCTCACAAATTCGAGTGCTGATTCAACCATACCAAGCGGTGTATCGCCATAACGACTTAAAATCCGGTCGCTTAAGGAACCGTGGTTCGTGCCGATTCGCATGGCAGTTCCATATTCTTTGCAAATTTTCACAAGCGGTATAAAACGTTTCGTTATTCTCTCGAGTTCAGCTAAATATCCTTGATCAGAATAATCATGAACTTCGAACTTTTTACGATCGGCATAATTACCCGGATTGACACGCACTTTCTCAACAATTCTTGCTGCCAGTTCAGCTGCGTTTGGAGTGAAGTGTATATCGGCAATCAGAGGTGTGTTGAACCCTGCAGCCCGAAGCTCTCTCTTGATATTTCGTAGATTTTCGGCTTCATTCAGACTGGGTGCGGTAATTCGAACATATTCGCAGCCCGACTCAATCATCCGGATACTTTGTTCCACAGTTGCTTTTGTATCCATAGTATCGGTGGTTGTCATCGACTGAATACGAATAGGGAAACTTCCTCCTAAAGGAACTTCACCAATATTTACAACACGGGTAAGAAAACGGGAATAGGACATGAGAGTGCGATGATTCTATATTGATCTAATGCAAAGATAGGTAACCTCTGCCAACCACTATTCAACATCTTGACATCGTCCTCCCCCTGCCCCCTCCGGCGGGGGAGAATCGGATTCTTTTCTTTGCTAAGAAAAGAATATTCAAGAGGTCAACAATCCACTTTCAATTTTTATGTTTGTTTTTTCGCTATACTGTAGTTTTTTTCAATTCATATCTTTTGGCTAAAAGATATGAATTCAACTATCCCCCGCTGGAGGGGGCAGGGGGAGGAACTAGGCGGTGCTTGGAGGTTCGATTAAATCCCAAAGATTACCATAAAGGTCTGCAAAGACGACCACTTTTCCCCATGTTTCAACCACCGGTTGTCTGACGATTGTGATTTTCTGCTCTAATAAATTCTGATAATCGCGATCAAAATTATCTGTATATAAAAATAAAAAAACGCGACCTCCGGTTTGATTTCCAACCCTGCTTTTTTGTTCTTCAGTTGCGGCTTGTGCAAGTAATAAACAACAATCTTTTGAACCAGGTGGTGCGATTAAAACCCAACGCTTTGTTTCGCTTAAGACCGTGTCTTCTATTAAAGTGAAAAAAAGTTTCTTTGTATAAAATTCAATTGCTTCATCGTAATCATCAACGACTAAAGCGATATGCGAAATTCGTTGGTTCATGAAATTTTATATAAGTGGTTATCATCAGAGGAAAAATTAGAATGCTGATGACGCTGATTGAGCTGATTAATTATGATTTTTATTTTTTCTTGATTTCTTTTTCATGAAATTGGACTGTTTTCAAAAGTAAGAAAAGAAAATCACACGAAGCCCATTCCCCTCTTGAGAGGGGTCAGGGGTGTGTCTTTAATTCTTAATCCGCATAAATTTCTTGCTGCGGGTTTGACCGTTTTTGAACTGAAGTTCGATACAATAAAAACCCGATTCAAGTGAAGTGGTCGGGATACTGTGACCGTTCATTCGATTGGACGATGAAATTATATTTCCCTGATGATCATAAATCCGGATATTTTCTATCTCATACCCCGGTTCATCAGAGTCGATAAAAATCCGGTCAGTGACCGGGTTTGGGAAGATTCGAACAACATCCTTCTCCTTTGAGTCCCCAATACCAGTATTGTCGATGAGGAAGGTGGGTACCAGAATGCTGTCTGATTGTGAAAAGTTTCCGATTGGCCATACAATCACAACATCATGACCTATTTGGTAGAAAGGTGTACTTGCCTGATAATTATCGATTCTGAATTGAAGTGTATCACCCGGAACCAGGATATAATAAAGCGAATCGAAGTGAAGATACTCGGGCGGCATCGAATTACCCACAACATCACATGCGATATTTACACTTCCCTGATAGGTGACCGAACCGGTGTTCGTAACAGTGATGTAAATTGGAGCACACGGAGTGAGTGTGTAAACCGTATCAGGAAAACCATAAACACCTGTGACCCCAAGCCGATTTCCTTGTGCCTCACTCTTTGCCGGGCAGAAAACGATCGTTAGAATTGCAAGGATGAAAAATATTCCTCTTTTCATGAAACAAAGATAAGATTCGATAATATGGTGAATAAATAATATTTTTACAATTCTTACCTGTTCAAAGGATACACATGGATATTCTCAATCAAGTAATCGGGATGATGAACAAAGAAGAAGTGAGGTTTCTTAAACTTTACTTCTCCAGATTCATGCCATCCGCAGAACGAAAAGACCTGCAGATGTTCGATTACGTAAGGAAAAGTGGTGAAGAGTATGATGAGGATAAGATCTTCAAGAAACTTTATGCAGATGGTGAAAAAAACGCATTTTATCGATTGAAAAACAGGCTGTCTGAGGAGATATGTAAGAGCATAACACTTCAATATTATGAGTCGGACGACCTGAATAAAGTACTTTACCTCCTCGCTCTGAACAAATTTTTCTTCAACCGAAACAAATTTAAGCTGGCACTTCACTTCCTGAAAAAAGCCGAGACAAAGAGTAAAAAGCTGGAACAGTATGAGCTTCTCGACATTATTTATGGTGAATATATCAAGCTTTCACACGAAATTATGACGATCAACCCCGAGGAATATGTTGCAAAGCGGAAACAAAATTATCAACACCTGTTAACCCTCCGGCAAATCGACGATATCCTTGCCGTTGTCAGCTACCGGCTTAAAGTGAATCAGAATTTCTCAGCACGAGACAACCCGGTTCTTGAACTTTTGCAGAAGACCATCGACGATTTCTCTTCCGACAAAGAAATTATTGCCAATCCCGCGTTCCGGTTCAGAATTTATCAGGCAGTTTCTCAGATTCTGCTTCAGCGACGTGACTATAATTCACTCGAAGACTTCCTTCTCACGACCTACAAACAATTCACCCGCGAAAAACTTTTCAACAAAAGCAACCACAATACAAAGTTGCAGATGTTGACGTATTTAGTGAATACTCTTTTCGCACAAAACAAGACAGAAATGTCGCTTCAATACGCAGAGAAGTTGCAGGAGGCTATGCATGAATTCAATAACCTGCTGTACGACAAGTACAAATTTTTCTACTATAATGCCCTGATGCTCAACTATTCATTGAATGATGTGGATAAGGGAATCCGACTTCTCGAAGAGTTGCGCGATAAAGAAACATTGAAGAATACGCCTTTCTATGAAGTATTCCTTCACCTCAATCTTGCCATTCTTTGGTTCAGGAAAAAAGAATTTCATCAGGCGATTAAAAACCTCAATAAACTTTATCAGCATGAGGGGTATAAGAATGCCGATACGATGTTGAAATTTAAAATCGCTATCGCAGAGCTCATGATACGATATGAGCTGAAAGACTATGATTTCCTTGATTATAAGACTGCTCAGATCAGAAAAGACTTCCGCGAATTGCTGGATTCGGTCGAAAACAGAAGAGAAAAAGAGTTCCTTGGTATCCTTCGCGACATGTCAACCGTAGAGTTTGTGGAGGCGAATAAGTCGCTCGTCGCCAAAATCAGGTCCTTTATCACGACAGATACGATGGATGGAAACGATGACGCGGAAGTTATCAACTACAGTAACTGGTTGAAAGCCAAGGCGGGGCTTGAAGAATAAGGTTCAGAACCCTGAACGGGTAAGAAATCAAAATTTTGTCTTTCTTTTCAGTTGATCCCTGATGCAATTTTGTATCGTGATATTCAAGTCATCACAATCAAAACAAAAGAACATGAGCAAGCATAGCCAATTGATGATGCAGGAATCCCCGGAAACGAGGATCATGAGAGTAGTGAGCAGCTCTAAAGATGCGGGCAAGGAGAAGAGTTTCCCTACTTACAATAAGAAACGCCCATGGTTGAAATTTATACCTCAGGTAAGAGTAGGGTTGCTATCGCTGACCATATTACTTATGCTTAGCATTCAGGGCTTTGCACAAACGAAAGCCGATCCTCATCCGCATGTGCTCTCCTGTCAGGCGAACTTCACTCCCCATCCCGATTCATCGGGATTTGGTGTTTATTATCAGAACCAATCAGCTGGTAACAGCACCTTTTTCTCCTGGAGTTTTGGCGATAATACCTACTCGAATTTACAGAACCCGCACCATACATACGCTAATGCCGGAAACTATGCAGTTTGTTTGACAATTTCTGATTCGTCCCAAACCTGCACTGATACTTATTGCTCGAATGTTGTCATTGCTTCAGGAAGTGGTGGCTGTCAAGCTTATTTTACAGATTCTGTGGATGCATCCGGTCTTGGATATTATTTCACTGACGTGTCATACACCAATCCGGTTTATTGGTTTTGGAATTTCGGTGATGGAAATAATTCTACCCAACAAAATCCATTTCATCAATACGCAAACACAGGCACTTATTCAGTATGCCTGACCATCATGAACTCAAATTCTACATGTATAGATACGATTTGTCAAACGATTTCGATTGGTGCATGCCATGCGGCATTTTATTCTTTTCCCGATTCGAGCAGTATCGGAAGCGGAGGAATTTCTTTCGTGAATATTTCGAATGTTCAGGCATCGTCCCAGACATGGGATTTCGGAGATAGCACTACAAGTACTTCACCAAATCCTTATCACATTTTTGCTGTCAGCGGATGGTATATGGTTACACTGACCATCAACACAAGTTTAGGAAGTTGCTCAACAACTGATAGCGTTCATGCCTTCCGGTTAACAAGTGCAGTTCCTGTCGTACTCGATCGCCCACTTGATATTAAAGTGTTTCCAAATCCGTTCTCCAATTCCTTCCATGTAGATTATACCCTTGCAAAACAATCTGAAATCTCCATTTGTTTGTATGATTTACAGGGAAGGGTGGTTGCAATTCTGGCAAAAGAAAATCAACCACAGGGATCTCATAGTGTCATCTATGATACAGGTGGATTAGCCAGTGGAACCTATCAACTTGTAGTGAGAGCTGGCGAGTCGTTGGCTGTCACGAAATTATCGCTATTAAAATAATTGTTTGGTTTTCATGGGTCAAGGGGCTGTTTCGTAAGGAATGGTCCCTTGTTTATTAAATCAGATTTTTCCCACCAATTTCGCTATACCGTATGCGGCAGTTGCTGCAAGAAGACCGATGGCAGCGGTTTTGAGAGCGCCTGCGAGTGGTGGCTGTCCTGTAACTCTGCTCTTTAAAAAACCAAAAGTAAGCAGACAGACGATCGTGATGACAGATGAATAAATTAATCCGATGTTTGGTTCGCTGGTGAAAATATATCCAAGCAATGGAATGACGCCACCAACAATATAGGCACCGCCAATATTGAGTGCAGAATTTCGGGCACGTTTTGCATCGGGTTTATCGAGACCAAGTTCGAAACGCATCATAAAATCGACCCATTTATCATGATCCTTTGAAAGTTCGTCGATGATAATTTCCTGAGAAGCGGGACTCAAGCCATATTCAGCAAAAATGTCTTTTACTTCCTGTCGTTCCTTTTCATAAAAATCACGGATTTCGTCGTATTCTCTCTTTAGTTCGGAATCGTAATGCTCGATTTCTGTTCTCCCTGCGAGATATCCACCGAGCCCCATCGCAATTGAGCCTGCAATAATTTCAGCGATACCTGCAGTGATAATGATAGAATTATCATGCACAGCCCCGCTAAGTCCCGCAGCGAGTGCGAAAGGCACCGTGAGACCGTCGGATAAACCAATGACAATATCTTTTACAAGATCCGACTGCCGAAAATGTTTTTCGTGATGATGTGCGTGCATGGTGAAAAAGATTCGGGCAAAGGTATGGATTCTTTGTATTTTTGAAGAATGTTGAAATTGCCGATTTATATGGATTATAATGCGACCACGCCGGTCGATCCGCGTGTGGTTGAAGTGATGCTTCCATATTTTTCAGAGAAATTCGGAAATGCGGCGAGTCGTACACATTCTTTTGGGTGGATTGCGGATGAAGCAGTGAAAGAGGCGAGAGAAAATGTGAGTAAACTTATCGGAGCATCGGCGCAGGAAATCGTCTTTACATCGGGTTCGACCGAAGCAATTAATATGGCGATAAAAGGTGTTTTCGCTTCATATATACATAAGGGAAAACATATTATTACAGCAGCCACAGAACACGAGGCTGTGTTGGATACCTGCAAACAACTCAAAAAAAAAGGCGCAGAAATTACAGTGCTTCCGGTTGATCGTGACGGTTTGATTTCTCCGGAATTATTAAAAAAAACAATCAGAGAGGATACGATTTTGGTTTGCATCATGTATGGAAATAATGAAACCGGAACGATTCATCCGATTGAAGAACTGGGCAAAATTTCGCATGAAGCAAATACTTTATTCATGACTGATGCAACGCAGGCAGCCGGAAAAACAAGAATTGATGTACATGAAAATCATATAGATCTGCTTTGTCTTTCATCACACAAATTATACGGTCCTAAAGGCTGCGGAGCTATATATATACGAAAACAAAATCCAAGGGTGAAATTAATACCTCTGATCGATGGGGGGAGTCATGAAAACGGAATGCGTGCGGGAACCCTGAATGTGCCGGGAATTGTCGGTTTTGGAAAAGCATGTGAAATTGCTTTCGTTGAAATGTGGAATGATGCGGCAAGAATTTCAAGGTTACGTACGATACTTGAACAAGGTATCATTGAAGCCAGTAATATATATATAAATGGAAGTATCCGAAACCGGCTTCCAAACGTGAGTAACTTATCGATACAAGGAATTGACAGTGCAGCATTAATTCCATTGATAAAAGAAGTTGCAGTTTCGACCGGTTCAGCCTGTACTTCCGATTCGATGGCTGGTTCACATGTACTGAGCGCGATGAATGTTTCTGAAGAATTAATTCGCGGTTCATTGCGATTTTCTTTGGGAAAATATACGACCGAAGAAGAGGTTTTATATGTTGTGGAATTAGTGAAGAGGGGTATTCATAAATTGAGGATTGAAACATAAAAAAATAGCGTCTTTGCGCCTTCGCAGCAAAAGATGAAAGCTGCAAAGTCGCGAAGTCGCGAAGAAAAATGACGAATGAAAAAAACTTTCTTATTACTCCTTCTTATATATATATCATTTCAATCTTGTGATATCGGAAGACCGGTAACCGAGGGTGAATATCATTATACGCTTGGGGATATTTCGCTATATTATAAAGTCGCCGGTCGTGGACCACTTATTTTAGTTCAATGTCCGGGCTGGGGAATTGGTTCCGAATATTTACAACAATCCCTTCACCCGTTGGAAAAAAACTTCACCCTCGTTTACTACGACACACGTGGGAGCGGATATTCGAGCAGAGATGCAGCAGTAAAAAATATCGATGTCGGACAAATGGTGGAAGATCTGGAATCGTTGAGGAAACATCTCCATTTAAAAAACTTTATTTTAATGGGTCATTCTCATGGGGGTTATATTGCAATGAATTATTCTTTAAAATACACCGACCGTGTATCGAAATTGATCTTATTAGATACCCCATCTGACATGACAGATGTTGGTGCGGATGTTTATCGCAATACTCTACAATTACAATTTGATCCCAAATTCTCATCCGCTATTTCCGGATTGTCAGAAATGGATGATGCTACAACTGATGAGGCATTCAATGCTGCCTGGATGCGGGCTCTACCTTTATATTTTTATAATCCTGACAAAGGAATGAAACTTTGGAAAGAAATGAAATTACCTCTCCCGAACAGGCTTGCAAGTACGGGCACGTATAATACAGACAAAAATTATAGTGTAATTAACAAACTTGAAAGTTTAAAAATTCCAACACTTATTGTAGTAGGGAATAACGATTTTATTACAACTCCGTTTCAGGCTGCAAAACTTCACGAGAGTATAAAAAAATCGCAAATGAAAGTGATCGACAATTGCGGACATTTTCCATGGATGGAGCAACCGGAAGAGTTTTACAAAGTCGTGAAGGAGTTTTTAGAGTAAGGAAATGTCTGATTAAATGAGAGGTTCGAATCCTCTTAGCAGATAAGTGATGCTCATGCAGAGCGCACACAAAGGGTTTGTAATTGCGAATACTTTTAAAACAATATAGAACAATAGGGGCTTTAAAATAAGTACAGAACAAATAAAATATAATGGAACGGAAAACTGAAATAAAAAGACAAAACGAGGAAATATCGGATTATAAATATGCACTTGACGAATCCTCCATCGTAGCCATTACCAACCAAAAAGGAGTTATTGTTCATGCAAATGATAATTTCTGTAAGATTTCAAAATACACCAGAGAAGAGTTAATAGGACATGACCATCGAATTGTCAATTCTGGCCATCACTCAAAAGAATTCTTCCGTGGCTTATGGGCATCTATTGCCAATGGAAAAATATGGAAAGGTGAAATAAAAAATAAAGCAAAAGATGGAACTTTTTATTGGGAGGATACAACCATTGTTCCATTCATAGATGATCTGGGAAAGCCCTTTCAATATATGACTATCAAAAGCGACATAACGAGCCGAAAAAAAGCGGAGGAGAAATACAGAATACTTTTTGATTCTATAGACGAGGGTTTTTGCATTATTCAAATGATTTTCAATGATCTGAAAAAGCCCGTTGACTATCGTTTTTTGGAGATTAATGCTTCGTTTGAGAGGCAAACAGGTCTTAAAAATGCTGAGGGCAAAAGAATGCGTGAATTTGCGCCTGATCATGAGGAACATTGGTTCGAAACCTATGGAAAGATTGCATTGACCGGTGAACCGATCCGATTCGAGAATCGTGCTGAACAATTGCATCGATGGTACGATGTTTACGCTTTCCGATGGGGAGACCCTCACAATCTTCAGGTCGCAATTATTTTTAACGACATCACTAACCGAAAAAAAGCCGAAGAACAATTATTGGAAGTAAACAAAGAGTTAGAATCATTTTCTTATTCAGTTGCTCATGATTTACGGGCACCACTGCGTTCGGTACATGGATATGCTGCAATCCTGAACCATGATTATGAAAAGATACTTGATGCTGAAGGAAAGCGTATAGTTGAAAATATAAAACATAACGCTTCTAAAATGGGACAATTAATTGATGATTTACTTTCATTTTCCCGTCTTGGAAGAAAAAAAATTCAATTGAGTAAAATTAGCATGAGTGAACTTACCAAAGAGGCACTTTTTGAAATAAATAAATCCATGTCCCACAAAGCAAACATAATTATTGGTAACCTTCCTGATGTAATGGGAAATTACAGCTTGCTGTATCTGGTAATGTTAAATCTTGTTTCGAACGCAATTAAATACTCTTCAAAAAAAGAAAAACCAATCATTCAGATATCTTCAGAAGTCAAAAACGGAGAAATTATGTTCTCCATAAAAGATAACGGAGCTGGTTTTGATATGAAATATGCTAATAAACTATTTGGTATTTTTCAGAGACTGCACACAGAAAGGGAATTTGAGGGAACGGGTCTCGGCCTCGCTATTGCGTACCGAATTATCACGAAACACGGAGGGAAAATATGGGCGGAAGGAAAAGTGAATACAGGGGCAACTTTTAATTTTACATTACTCAATAACTAACAAAAAAATATAATTATTATGGAAAACAGGGAAATTGAAATTTTACTCATAGAAGACAATATGGGCGATGCGGAACTTACAATCCGTGCTTTGGGAAAAAGAAATCTTGCTAACAAATTAGTTCATTTAGAAAACGGAGCGGATGCGCTTGATTACCTTTTTAGTGAAGGAATTTATATCAAGCGGAATCCGGACAATTTACCAAAAGTAATCTTATTGGACTTAAATATGCCAAAAGTTGGAGGCATTGAAGTGCTGCAAAAAATTAAAGCAGATGAACGGACAAAGAAAATTCCGGTTGTGATACTCACATCATCAAAAGAAGACCCCGATATAGAAAAATGTTATAGTTTAGGGGCAAACAGCTATATTGTAAAACCCGTTGAATTTGACAAGTTCTTAAAAGCGGTTGATGAATTAGGGCTATATTGGTTGCTATTAAATCAACCACCATCCCGCTAATAGTATTGCTTTCGGGAATCCCGACCATTAACGCATCTCAAGGTCTTATAGTGGACGGCAAAAAACTACGCATTTAGAATGTGTATGAAACTTAGTTGGTGAATTATCTCCTGCTCTGAATGTCATTCTTTCCACATCTCCTAATTGAGAAACTGCCAATTTTTCAGAAATATTTGGTAATGTTGAAAAATGTGTATATTTGCTCATCAAATTAGTACTACCTGCCGTTACTTTCGAAATGGCTATCCCGGGGTAAGTATACAACATTGAAATAGTCGATGATATAGGAAATTATGAAGAAAGATAATGAAGGACTTGAACAAAAAGTAATTGACCGTACAGCAGAGTTAGAGAGAATTATTCAACAACTGGAAGAATACAAATATTTCTATACCAACACTAATGACCTGTTCTCTATTGCTAATCATGAGGGGTGTTTTGATGCTCTTAACTCAAGCTATGAGAAAGTGCTTGGATACACCCAAAAGGCACTTTCAGAAAATTCCTTTCTTGATCTTATTCATCCCGATGATATTTCAGCTACTCTTCAGGAATATGAGAAATTGAAATCGGGAGTATCGGCAATTAATTTTATAAACCGTTGTCGCAAAAAAGACGGCAGCTATTTGTGGTTTGAGTGGAATGTGGTGTCCAACACGGTTACAGGAAAACTTTATTGTATCGGCCGCGACGTTACCGAGGGCAAAAAAATCAAAGAACAATTGTCCATGGTAAATTCAGAATTAGAAGCATTTATTCATTCCGTATCCCATGACCTACGTACTCCACTTCGCGCTATAAATGGATATGCTCAAATGTTCTCTGAAGATTATAGCCCTAAATTAGACGAAGCGGCCAACCGTCATCTCGACAATATCAGATTGAACGCAACTTTAATGGATAAACTGATAGATGACCTTCTTGCTTTCTCAAGACTTGGTCGAAAAGAAATTCAGAAAACGAATATTGACATGAATGAATTAACAAAAGGATTACTGATTGATCTAAATAAAACTCTTTTACATAGTGCAGAAATAGAGATAGGCAAACTGCATAGTGTTAAAGGTGATTATACATTAATGCGACAGGTAATGCTCAACCTTATTTCAAATGGAGTTAAATTTTCTTCGAAAAAAGAAAATCCTACAATAGAAATATATTCAGAGGAGAGGAACAGTGAGATTGTTTTTTCGGTAAAAGATAATGGTGCGGGTTTCGATATGCGGTATGCCGATAAATTATTTGGCGTCTTTCAGCGATTGCACAAAGCGAGGGAATTTGAGGGCACGGGAGTGGGACTTGCGATTGTTCAGCGTATAATCAACAAACATGGAGGCAGAATTTGGGCTGAGGCAGAATTAGAGAGAGGTGCAACATTCAGCTTCGTGATACCAAATTAACTGAAATGATACGTCAAAAAAGAAATACAGGGTGGATATTACATTTCTCGACTTGAAAAAGCTTAAGATAGATGGCATTGAATTCTAGAGAAAATCAAAGTTGATGAATGGATAAAAAACGCCCCAAGTTGTTCTTACATTCCCCGGAGAATAACCGGATATTCAAATATAATATAATATTTTTCAAACAATCAAATTAATATAAAATGAGAGAATATCGCATACTTCATCTTGAGGATTCGCAAAGCGATGCCGATATCGTCAAAAGACAATTGCAAAAAGGAAACTTAAATTTCCAATATTTATTTGTGGACGATGAAGAAAGTTACAAACGCGGATTGAGTGATTTTAAACCAGATGTGATTCTGTGTGACCATGCGCTCCCACAGTTTGATTCGATAATGGCTTTCGATATTTATAAAGAACTGAAATTCGAAATTCCTTTTATCCTCGTTACCGGGAGCGTATCAGAAGAATATGCTGTCGAAATGATAAAGAAAGGGATTGATGATTATTTGCTGAAAACAAATTTACATAGATTGCCTCAAGCGATTAAAAGTGCATTTAGCAGGAGAGAAAATGAAATTAAAATCAGGCTGGCTGAAAAAGAATTAAAACAATCTGAAATTAACCTCCGGACCATTTTTGAAAATACTGCTTCCGGGTTTTTATTGCTCGATGTAAATTTAAGAATAGTTTCGTTCAACAATCAGATAAATCATTTTGCAAAAAATTCATTCGGATTTGATTTGCAGGTTAATTCCGACTTGATTTCCATGTTCGCATCCGAAAGGCAGAAAGAATTTAAGAATCTTTTCAGCATTGTTCTGGATGGAAATGCAATCAATTATGAAATAAGTTATCCTCAAACAAATGGGAAATTTATTTGGTATAGTATTAATGGAAAGCCTATTCGAAATCTCGAGGGAAGTGTAAGCGGATTATGCCTCACCATCGATAACATTACTGAACGTAAAAAAGCTGAACAGGCAAAAACCGAATATGTAGAGGGATTGGTATCTATGATATTCATGACCTCCCACAAAGTTCGACAACCAATTGCAAATATCTTAGGTTTGGCCAGTTTGTTAGATGCCTCAATGGATTCACAGGAAGAGTTAAAAAAAATAGTAGATTATATGAAACAAGCTGCACTCCGTCTTGATGAATGCACACATGAGCTGAATCATTTTATTCATGATACCAAAGATAAAGTTGAAAATTAGGAGAGAGTAAATGAAAAGGGTTTTATTAAAAGAATTTGAGCGGGCGCTTTTAGCGAGGAGACAATCAAAAAGTTCGATATAAGAAGGCTTAGGGTTGCCAAATACAGAAAGAGGGAAGAGAAAGGGTGAGGCTATTTTCCTCATTCTCGCGCTGTTTCTCTTTGCTATTCGATGTTGCTTAACCTGTTAACCGGTTACCGATCCTGAAACTGAAACCGTCGTCCGGCTTGTATTTCCATCTATTTTTTGCATTTTACTTGCATTTGGTAGACCGACGCCGTACCTTTGCGCTCGCATTCAGATTTTTACATGATCAATTTTTCACAAAAACATACGAATACACAACTTCTTCCGTTCTTAGGCGGCTCAGTTGATCAGATTTCAAAAATGCTCTTTAATTTTCACCTTAATATTCACAACATATTATAATTCAATCGATTAGTTTAACTTTTAACCCTCTAAAGCAGATATGAGACAGCTAAAAATTACCAAATCGATCACCAACCGCGAAAGCGCGTCGTTGGAGAAATATCTTCAGGAAATAGGAAAGGAAGGTTTCGTTACCGCCGAGGAAGAGGCTGATTTAGCCAAGAAAATCCGTACCGGAGATCAGGCCGCGTTGGATAAACTGACCCGTGCAAACCTTCGTTTCGTCGTCTCTGTTGCTAAACAGTATCAAAATCAGGGTTTAAGTCTTCCTGATCTTATCAATGAAGGTAACCTGGGCTTGATTAAAGCAGCCAAGCGTTTCGATGAAACCCGAGGCTTCAAATTTATCTCTTACGCAGTTTGGTGGATCAGACAGTCTATCATTCAGGCGATTGCTGAGCAATCGCGTATTATCCGTCTACCTCTGAACCAGGTTGGTTCATTGAGTAAGATTAAAAAGGCATCTTCACGCCTCGAGCAACAGTACGAACGGGAACCAACCGTTGACGAGCTCTCCAAAGAGCTCGAAATGCCCGAAGATAAAGTAGCTGACTCTATGCGTGTGTCCGGTCGTCATGTGTCGATGGACGCACCGCTGGTTACAGGCGAAGATCATGCACTCATCGACGTACTGATCAACCCCGATTCACCTCATGCCGATAACTCGCTCATGAATGAGTCACTTCATCAGGAAATTATCCGTTCTCTTTCAACCTTAACTGAAAGAGAAAGTAATGTGGTGAAGTTGTTCTATGGAATTGGGCAAAATCATGGTCTCACACTCGAAGAAATCGGTGCAAAGTATGATCTCACCAAAGAAAGAGTGCGTCAGATCAAAGAAAAAGCGATTCGTCGCCTGCGTCACAGTTCGCGTAGTAAACTGCTCAAACCCTATCTGGGATAACAGAAATTTCATCTCCAACTCGAAGCCCGGTTTAACCAAGCCGGGCTTTTTGAATTCAGAAAATGTCACGTCACAAATTAGAGCCGGGTTTCGACTACAATTTCATCCTGATCGGGATAGCATCGCATGCCCGCGATTATAAATTTTGTCATGCTTTGAATCAAACACTTCAGATTGAGCTGAAGAAATTAAATGATCTTCAGATTGAAGATTCAAAATCGCATAAATCTTCAGATTTCCCTGTTTTTACTTATCATGACGACTACGGGACACAGTACATCTTAGTTGGAAATCATGGATCGAACGGGATGCTTCTACCGGAACATGAAAAGCTCGATTATTTCACGATCATTCGTGATGCAGATCCTTCCTTCAACATTAAAGAAATCGTGAAGAGAATTAAGGATATGGAGGTGACCGTAATGTGTTTGCAGATTGAGCCATCCAAACTCAAATCGAAACAAAATTTGATTTTCGATATTGGGTGAAAATGCAGTAAAACAATAAAATTCTGTATTCTTCCTTTTCTCCTCCATTTCATTTGGATATTTGAAATTATTGTATTTACATTGCACCCTCTAATATAGACCCTCATCCAATGAAAAAACTTCTACCTTTCTTAGCCGTGCTTTGCCTGCCATTTATTGGTTTCGGACAAGCCGTTAACTGCACTTTGACAAATGCCACGGGCTGTCAATGTGAAAACACCTCGCTCTCTGCTTGCGATTTACTCCCTGACATGACTGTGTCGTGGTGGGCGATCCTGAATTATAGCGGAGGTCCGAATGAGTATCCACAGACGGGCGCTGGAACAAACTATGCGAACCAAGGTCCGGATGACGGACGTCTCCGTCTTAGCGGATCAACTCCGAACATTGGTGTCGGACCACTTGAAGTTCGTGGCGTTGATCGTAACGGCTATCGTTGGTTTCAGTGCGGATCTGAAATAGATAGTTTGCTGGATCCAACTGCCGCAATGCAGTTCACCTGTCCAAATGGGAATCCGAATCCCCATCAAAAAGTGGTTCAGCGCGTCTATCACAAAAATGGTAATACGATGACCTATACTGAAAACCTGACTGGTTTCATGACTTATCATCCAACTCATGGTCATTATCATATCGATGATTGGGAAATTTTAACCCTCAGATTACAGACTTCTGACCCTAATCCGCTCAACTGGCCTATCGTTGGAACCGGTCACAAAATCGGTTTCTGTCTTGAGGATTTCGGTGATTGTTCAGGTAACAATGGTCATTGCCGTGATAGTGCAAATAATATCCTTATCAATTCAGACTTCAATAATCATAACGCCGACGGGACTTATAGCTGTTCTCCGGTAGTCCAGGGTATCGGTCCGGGCTTTACGGATATTTATTATGAGGGTCTGGATAATCAGTGGATCACTATTCCACCAAACACATGCAATGGTAATTACTACTTGGTTATCGTTGTCGACCCACATAATTATTTCCAGGAATCGAATGAAACCAATAACGTCGCGGCGGTTCCTTTCACCCTTACTCAACAACTTCCTGCCGGTACTGCTGCTCCGGTTTACATCACTACGGACCGTTCTCCAGTTCTTTGCTCGAATGAGTCAGTGACACTTACCGCGACTGCAGGGACTGCATTTGCCTGGTCGAATGGCGCAACTACGCAAAGCATTACTGTCCCTGCATCTCAGGCGGGAAGCTTTACCTGCCAGGTGACTAATTACTGCGGCGTTGCAACGACTGCACCTACGACAGTTTCACTTGCCCCCATCCCCGCTTCGCCTGTGACCACTTCAGATACAGTCTGTGTTTCAGGATCTGCACATTTAACTGCAACGGCTCCCGGTGTAATCAACTGGTATGATGCAAACCATAATTATGTTGCAACCGGTTCGACTTACACAACTCCGGTCATCACAACCTCTACTACTTATTATGCAGAAAATATTGAAACACATCTTGATACACTTTTCGGAACACCTTATGACAATGAAATGGGTGGTGGTGCTTATTCAACTGCTTCACACTATCTGAAATTCAATGCAAATAGTGATTTCACACTTCTTTCCACACTTGTTTATTCGAATGCTGCAGGAAGTCGCACGATCACATTACAGGATTCTATGGGTACTGTTCTTCAGACGGCTACTGTAACGATCCCAACAGGTCCAAGTCGTGTTACATTGAATTTCACAGTACCAACGGGCAATAACTATCGTCTTGCTTGTGCACTCCCAAACAACCTATACAGAAATAGTTCAGCAGGTGTGGGATTTCCTTATGGTGTAAGTGGTGTTTGTACGATTACAGGAGATGATCAGGGTGCCGCTTACTATCACTACTTCTACGATTGGCAAGTGGCTTCAACCAATACCACCTGTGCTAGTCCGCAGACCACTACCATCGCGATTGTCGATGCATGTACCGGATTGGGCGAAAATGTATTGTTCCATCAGTCGATCAATGTTTTCCCAAATCCATCAAACGGTTCGTTTAATTTGAGTTTTAACGCGGCTAAAGAAAGCAACATCCAAATAAATGTACTGGATGCTGTGGGAAAAGTCGTCGTTTCACAGGATGTTAAAAACTTCCAGGGAAAATATAATGGCGTAATTGATGCAACCGATCTTGCTAAAGGTGTGTATCAGCTCAGCGTTCGTTATGATGGGAAACCATATATGACTAAATTAGTTATACAATAATTCTATTTATTGAGAACACATTCTTACTAATTCATTTTGAAAGGCCGTCCCGATTAGATCGGGACGGCCTTTTTTGTAACCGCAATTTTATACAGTTATCGGTATATTGTTATGATGAAAACAACATTTGCAATGATTCTTTTATTCGTGGCAGTTGTCGCGGATTCGCAACAGGTATGGACAGTTTATAATACAGTGAACAGCCCGATCCCTGATAATGGAATAAATGCTTTATATATAGATAGCTTAAATCATAAATGGGTAGGCACAGCGAACGGATTGACTGTTTATGATGATGCAACATGGACACAATATAATACTTTGAATTCCGGACTGAGTGGTGATCTTGTGAAAGCAATCGCTCGCGACCGGTCAGGAAACATGTGGTTCGGAACTCAAGATGGATTGAATAAATTTGACGGAACAAATTGGACACATTGGAATATGGCAAATTCCAATCTACCAGCCGATATGGTTCAGTGTATTGCTTTCGATACCGCAGGAAAAACATGGTGTGGCACCAATAATGGTCTTGCACGGCTCGACAGTGGCACAACATTTACTTTTTGGAATGTGAATAATTCCGTGCTCGTTTCCGGAAACATTACTTCGATCGCAATCGGACCTGATAATATTAAATGTTTCGGCGCTTTAAATCAGGGGCTGGCATATTATAACGACACAACCTTCACCATATATAATAATATTAATTCATCCCTTCAAGACAATTCGATATTGGCTGTACTCCGGGATACTTTAGGTACAATGTGGGTTGGTACGCCGGGGAAAGCATTGCAGGCTCATTATCCTGACACCACATGGGGATGGTGGTGCCCGACGAATTCGTCTTGTCCGACATGGACGGTGAATTGTATATATATAGACTCAGTGCCGAACACGAAATATCTTGGTGGACAGGTTGCCGGTTTGGTGAAGTGGGACGGTGCAAACAGCTGGAACTATTGGAGCACATTTAATTCCGGAATACCCGACAACAATGTAATGTCAATTGCCCACGATCACAATGGTTTTTACTGGGTAGGTACTTCAAACGGACTCGCAAAATTCGATGAAAATTTGTGGCTCGGAATGGCAAAGAGAGACCTCTCGGTTGGCACAAATATTTATCCTAATCCTGCCCTCGATTTCATTTCGATAAATATTTCTGTCTCCTCAAATACAAAATATAATTTAAAAATTTATGATGTTTTTGGAAGAATTTTTTGGGAGAAACAAGGAGTTGATAAAAAGGAACTATCTTACATTAGTCTGACCAATTTTAAAGATGGAATATATTTTTGCGAATTGAGGGGCGTAGATGGAACTACAGCATTGAAAAAATTTGTCGTACAATGATCTTTAATTTTTAATCAAATACTTGGTTTGGATTTCATCCCCTAAAAAAAACTTGACGAGATAAATACCGTTTTCGTATTCGTCAAAGTCTATTGTAACCGAATATTTTCCAGAAACAATCATTGGTTTGGACGATGAAATGATCTGACCAAGCACGTTGTAAATCTGACAATGAAAATTGATTGGAGAACTGACTTGAATTTCAATGGAAGTTAGATCTTGACAAGGGTTTGGATAAACCCGAATCTCCTGAACAATAGCTGTTTCAGAAATGCCAACCGGTTGCATGAGTTCTGTGTGTGTCCAAGTATGATTACTTCCA
>JAHEYM010000313.1 GCA_023251595.1 Bacteroidota bacterium | reverse complement strand
AAGAATGATATTTACTTTTTTCATTTTAGTTTTTTGCGTTTACAATCTGAAAGTGACACCAAACCCGGTGTTTATACTTGTCAGTTGAGGGTTTTAACGGATGCAACAAGGCGTTATTGCAATTTTGGAACACAAAGTTACTACATATTTATTCGAAATGCGAATTTTATTCAGGGTAAATTTTAATGATTTATCAGGCTTTTTTCAACTGACTTATCGTTGTACGCGGATCGGGTGAAGAAAAGACTGTTTGTCCCGCCACCAGCGCATCTGCGCCGGCAGAAATTAACTGAGAAGCATTATTGAGATCAACACCTCCATCGATTTCGATCAGAGCGGGTGAACCCGATTCTGCGATCATTTTCCGTAACGCTGTAATTTTATGAATGGTTTGTGAGATAAACTTTTGTCCGCCAAAACCCGGATTCACGGACATCACGAGTACAATATCGACGTCTGTGATAATATCTGCGAGTAAGGAGACGGAAGTGTGAGGATTGATTGCTACTCCGGCCTTCATACCCAACTCACGAATTCTTTGAACGGTTCTGTGTAAGTGAGGACAGGCTTCAAAATGAACAGACAGATGCGCCGCTCCTGCATCTTTGAATTGAGAGAGGAACCGATCAGGCTCGACAATCATTAAATGAACGTCAAGCGGTTTTGCAGCAGCTTTGCGAATGGCTTTTATAACAGGGAATCCGAAAGAAATATTTGGTACAAAAACGCCATCCATTACATCGACGTGAAACCAATCGGCTTCACTTTCATTGATCATAGCAACGTCTCTACCAAGATTGAGAAAGTCGGATGACAGGACAGAAGGAGCGATTATTGGCATGTTTTTTCCACTTTTATGGCGTAGTCTTCGAGATAACTAAATCTTGGCATGAGTTTGCCATTCTTTGTGAGAGATGCCCGTTCAATCAAGCCTTCGCCATCATTTCCGAGAAGTGCAGGCATTACCCGTTCGATCAGATTTTTTCCAAAATCCTGAGATGCGTCGCGGGGAAGTGCGGTAGGAAGATTATCCACAGCCATCACAGTAATCGTATTCAGACTGAAGGGATCGGCAATTTTCTGAGTAAGTGGATCGTAACCAAAGAAAGGATCATCGATAGTTGTGGTCCTTGTTGTTGACGGAATAGAACCATTCACATCACAGGTGATATCGGCTATCACCGAGATATGGAATGCGGGTGAATTCATTTCTTCCAAAGAGAAAAGCTTAGGTGCACGTGGATCCCAGTATGAGCAGTGAATCAGGATATCACACACCGGGGCGAAACGGATGAACGATGACTCGAAATCTCCGGGGTGTTTAAGAAACTCTGTATGATTAAATGGAAAATCGTCTTTCGATCGGTTATAGTCCTGCGAATGTAACTGAACATAAACCGGTTCACGGAAGGAGTAGTTGATGAACTCGTATGGGGTTACTTTTCGTATCTTGAGCGCACCGAGTGTTTCAATTGCTCCGTTTGCGACTCTTCCGCCACCGGTAACGATCATTTTCATGTTGGGCAGTTTCACCTTTGTAAGCTCATTTTCAAGTTCCTCTATGCTGTGAAAACCGGTGGGGGTTCGAAGATCGAAGAGACCATAGCGCTGACCGTACCCCATGATTCCATAGTATGCGCCTACTACACCTGCAAAACGTCCGAAGCCGATTATACGATTTCCTTCAGGATCAATAAGACATTCGTAATCAACCAATCTGATATTTTTCTCGATTATCGTTTGAAGAAGAATTCTGTTATGGGGCTGCTTCTTTATTGTGTGTGAGAAAAAACAATAGGTTTTGGAAGGAATGAGAAGGGTCGGAGGAACTTCTTTAATTCCCATGATCAAGCTTGCATCAGAAAGGTCCTCTCTGACTTCTATGCCGGCATCTTCATATTCTTTGTCAGAAAAACATCTGAACGAGGAAGGTTGAATGATAAAATCCGTCCCCGGAAAAAGTTTTCGTATATAATTGATTTGTTCGGGTGAAAAGGGTACGCGACGATCGCGGGGAATTTTTTCTTCTCTCAGTAGTCCAACCAGCATAGACGCAAAGGTAGAAAATTTGCGCTTAAGGGGCGATTATCAAAGTAACCCTATACGCGTTATTTTTGCCCTACGTGAAGGATCTGCGTTTCTGACGAAGGTCCGAATAGCTTTCAAGGTCATAGGAACTTCACCTAAGGTCTGCACTGAATGGAGAAAAGCGGAATATGTTTTTCTGCCACGAACCACGAGTTGAAACTTACTATCCAAAGTCTCAGGAACATCCATGATACCCAGAGTAGGCTGGATCAGGTTAAGTTTTCCACCTAAGTGTGGAAGTTCATTGAGAGAGTTATGGCTGGTGTGTGAAAGTGCGGAACTGCTCATATTGGGGTCTTTATTTTCGGACTTTTTGTCTTTCCGAAAACAAATTTACACTGATTCGCAGGTTTAAATTTGATATAATCGACCAACTGCCGAATAAAATTGACTAAATGAAACGTTCACCGACGATCTTAAGAAATTTATCTTTGTAGAGCTCTCCAATGGGAATTTCTTCCTCGCCGATCTGTATCACATTTTTGTTGAAAGAGGAAATTTTGGGAAGAGAAACGATGAATGAGCGATGGACCCGAATAAATTTTTCTGTTGGAAGCTTTTCTTCAAAATACTTCAAGCTTTGCAATGTCAGTATAGGTTTCGGGAGATTCGAATAAATCTTGACATAATCTTTTAAGCCCTCAATATATTTTATGTCATCAATATGAATATTCACATTTTTGAAATCTGATCGGACAAAAATATAATCATTGCTTTCGGCTGCAGGGGCAGGAGTAGGTGTTGATTCTTTTTGTCCTGTTTTAAGACGATTTTGTTGTTCAGCCTTGTTCACGGCTTTGAGAAAACGTTCGAATGAAATAGGTTTGAGGAGGTAATCGACGACATCCAACTCGTAACCTTCAATCGCGAAACGGTTGTAAGCGGTTGTCAGAATTACCATCGGTCTGTTTTGAATGCCCTTAAGAAATTGAATTCCGGAAATATCGGGCATTTCAATATCCATAAACAGAAGGTCAATCCCACCGGTGTTGAGATGTGGAATACAATCGAGTGCGCTTCTACAGCCTGCGACAAGATTGAGGAAAGGAACTTTAGAGATGTAATTCTCGATCAATTCAAGAGCGAGTGGTTCATCATCGACTGCGATGCAGTTAAGATTCATTCGTATTGGATTTTTAAATCAACGGTATATTTGTCAAAATCGTCTTTAATAATCAAATCATGTTTGCCTTCATACAATAAATTCAAGCGACGGACAACGTTACGTAATCCGATCCCACTACTTTCGGGCGCTTCTCCTATCCTGACATACGAAGGATTTTCGATGCGAAAGTGTATATTTTTCTGCTCTACACCTAAATAAATATTGATTTCAGAGTATTCTTTGAAAGAAAGTCCGTGTTTGAAGGCATTTTCCACGAAAGGAATCAAAAGAAGAGGTCCGATTGGAACGCCTTCCGTATGCCCTTCAACAACGAAATTAATCCCTGCTTTCCCCGAGATACGAATACGTTGCAATTGAATATAATCTTCAAGATAGGCTATTTCGTTGGAAAGACTGACCAGTTGACTATCCGACTCATATAACATGTAACGCATCATTCCGGAGAGTTTAAGTATTGCGGGGGCAGTTTGATCAGACTTTTTATATGCGAGTGAATAAATATTATTTAACGTGTTGAAGAGAAAGTGAGGGTTGACCTGAGATTTGAGGAATGAAATTTCAGCATCAAATTTTTCGCTTTGCAGTTCTTTTTTCTGTCGTTCATTCCGTTGGTATTCGCTTATTACTTTGAGACTTGTGCTGACTGCATAAGCAAGAATTGCTGTGATAAGATACGCTCTGACACGGAAAGCGCTAAACCACTTTTCTCCCTGTGATGCCTTCGGATTCATGAAATAATCCATCGCCAGTCCCTCATCAATTACCAGTGCCATCAGGCAAAGTACGAGGATGGCATAGAGTACATATTTTCCCTTCACCAAAAAGCGGGGGATTAATACAAAAGTATTCATATAGAACAGTGTTACAAGGAAGATGCAATGAAAAGTAACCTTGTAAATGTAGACGGATGAAGTTGCAAATGCTATATTGTAAAATAAAAAATAAAAGCATAGCCAACCGGTGATGTGCAGAAACACCACATAAGGGCGGGAATGATATAGCTTAGAAAAATCGAGCAAGACAGGTCATCCGATTTTCCAAAGTTACAAAATCCTTCCGGTATCTAGAATTTAGGAGAAGAGATACTTCTGAATTTCCGAATCTGTACAGGCTTGTTCTTTGGATATTTCACCGAAAAAGCGATCTGGAATTTACGTAATTCACCTGGATTTAATTTCAATTTCCAGCAAAGTTTTCCACTCAGATCATCTTTTTCAGCTTTAGAAATCTCATTGATATCAACGGTTATATCACTTTCCTGAGATACAGGAATCTGATCCTGAATTTCAATATCGATTGTATCTTTATTGTTATTCTTTGCGGTAATTTCGTACATAAACGACTCGATTTTGTTGTTACCGACAAAATTCTTGGATGCATAGTCTTGTTTTTTCACCCTTGTAATTACGATCTTCTTATCTCTTCCAAGCGACAAATCGAGGGTGTCACCGGTTGAACGTGTGTTTATATATGATTGTCCCACATAAGCATTTCCGTAAAAAATATTTGCAGGACCATCGGCAAGATTCAGTTCTTCCCATCCGGTAACTTTCGCCACGAGGAAAGCGTCTTTATCCATTTTCGGGATAGCGAAATATTGGTAGTCGGCAGGTAAATTCAACACCTGAACATCTACTGTATAAGGTTTCGAATCGGCGAGGATCGTATATAAATCTTTGATTTCAAAATCGACACTCAATTCCGATACGGAGATCTCACTGTAATTGATTTTGAGCTCAGCCTTTTTCCCTTTATCGAATTCTTCTCTCGAACTCGACATCGTCATTGGTGCAGCATTCAGACGTCCTTCCATGTTGTTCTGAGTATAGTTCTGATTCATCTGTTGGCGATCGTTATTATTATTGTCCGCATAATTATATGAATCATTGTGATTCAATGTCCAGGCGGTGAGTTTCGGTTTGTCGGCCGATTTTGTCGGATCGGCAGTTGAAAGTGTCAGTTTGACGTCTTCCCAATCGACCGAAGTATTGTTAAAGACTTTTGCGCGATAATCGAGTTCGATGGGGTGAGAAATGTCGGTAACTTTGAGGTCGTATGCGGGGGCCCAACCGCAACCTGACACGAGATACGAAATTTCGAGGTTCACCACCAAACGGGAAGCGAGGG
>JAHEYM010000312.1 GCA_023251595.1 Bacteroidota bacterium | reverse complement strand
TATCAGATTTTTAAAGAGTTTGCTGAAGTAAAATCCACAAAGCATGAAGAAGAGAATAAACTTTGGAATACTACGTGGTGGGATATTGTGCCTTTACCCGAAAGTGCAATTTCGTTTGTTGTTTATAAAGGAGAAATTTCTTCCGTGAATGGAGCTACATGTCTGTTTTTGAGTAAAGGAAATCATGAAGATGCCCTTGCTTCCTTCAACGACAAAGTGAATAAGTTGAAAAATGCTTTAGGGAATAAATTTGCTTCTATAACAGATACTCCTGTTTTCAATCTTAATACTTTACCAATAGAAACAGAGACTGTTTTCGGTCAAAAGAAAAGAAAATCTTCTCAGGAAATGGCTGCTGTTGCAGTTCGATTGATGAAAAATGACGGCGATACATACTCTGTCGACATGATCTTTTACAGACACAGAATGTAGGACAGGTTCAGTTTCAGGATCAGGATCAGTAAACGGTTAACAGACTTATTATATATAGTATAAAAAATGAAAAGATGAAAAAAACGATTATTGTATTACTGACATTTATTTCCGGAATGGTCGCGGCTCAGGATGAAGCACAATTTTGCGATGCATTAAATAAAATGTTGCGGGATGCTCCGAATTATTTTAAGAATATTGAAGATACTTCTCATTCCCGAGGGGATTTGAATTATGGTATAGATGCACGATTTAATAAGTGTACCGTTTCTGTGCCGTTTGGTCTCACTGTGGAAGTAAGACACATAAAAGCAGATGATGTTGCCTGTATCATTTCGTTTCCAATATTTGGTTCTGCCGAAGCTGCAAAAAAAGCAGGAGATAAAATAGTTGCGCAGATTAAAGTATGTTTCCCGTCATACTATGTTTCTCAGGAGGCATCTTTTGCTCGCGATACCAACACCTATTTTGGTGTTCCTTATGATGATGGTTTTGGTGGACCACTTATTAATGTCAGCAGACCTTTTCCGAAAATGGTGGCAGAAAATGAAGTGAAAATTATTGTCTATTCGGGGAAACCTATGCATTACATTCCGATTACAACCGAAGCCGCGGATGATCAATTTGCAAAAGATATCAAAACAGTTTTTGCAGATACGTATGGCGGATTTAAAACAGTAAAATCCACACCACGCGACAACAAAGGAAGAATGTATTATTCCTCATTTGATGTGGTCCCGTTACCTACAGGAGCGATCTCTTTCATCGAAGAAGATAAAAGCACCTTCTGGGGAAATACGAAAAGCAATGCTTTCTGCCTGTTTCTTGAAAATGCAGATTATAACGATGCTTTATTGACGTATAGCGAAAAAGTAAGCAAAATAAAAAGTGTAATGGGAAACAAATTTGCTTTTTCGAATGAACGACCCGACTCTTCTATATATATATCACCTGCAGCAGTTCAGGTAACCGTGTTCGGACCGAAACCGAAAAATAAAAAAGCATATATGAGGTCAGTGTCAGAGATCACGGTTGAAATGATAAAAAGCGAAGGGGATAAATATTCGGTTGGGGTACGTTTTTTTAAAGACGGATTTTGACAGATTCTTCAATTTCGTGACGCTGGTCAGATTTATACCCAGCCAAACAAAATCAATGTCTTGTTTACACGCCACGCGAATAATCCGGTAACTCCGATAAGAATTAAATTTAATGAAAGGCTGAAAGGTGTATAAACCTGCATTCCCAGAATAATTGTTGTAAGAACTAGGAAGAGACAAACGGTCGCAAGTCTTTTACGAAGAATGCGAAACGGCTTGACGGAAGCAAGGAAATTATCCGGTACTTTTGTTTCGGGTGTGATGTTGTTGAAAAAAGATTCAATCTTGGGTTGAAGTGAAAAATGGACGTACGAAAGCAGACCCATTAATGTAAAAAGAATTAGAGTCTTCGCAAGTAAAATATAATTATTCCATATTGCCTGAATACCAAAAGGCCCATATATGAGTAAAAGTATTCCGGAAATAAAAACCGATAATTGAAAAACGTAACACCTTACCGCTCCGTGTTTAATTATATTTTCCATGTAACGATCTGTCCCAAAATTAAAAGATGAACCCATTAAAGCTCGTTCATTTACTACGATTAAATTAAACAGTGGAACAGACATAAATACAAAACTAATTATATGCCACAACTTCAAAATTTGGTAGAGGTCACCCATCTTTATATTGTTTTAAAAGCATAATATTTTGTCGGCTTCATTTATCATTTCATAAAGATCGTTCATATTAGAAAGCGGACAAAGTTCCGTTCCATTCGAATTGCGGATTTTGAAGCAGGTTCCGCAAGCAAGAATTTCACCTTCAGCCGCAACAAATTTCTCCATTTGTTCTTTAATGTTGAATTGTGAATTACTCACCTGTTCAGCTTCAACTCCTTTCGCAATAAGAAAAACTTTTGCCTGCTCATTTTTGCCGAGACAAAAATTTGCGAAACGGAACGCATTCCACGATGTCTCCGCATCGTTTGTAGATATTACAATGGCCATTTTCATCCTGATACCGATATTTTTATTAACGCTGATTGATGTTTTTTCAGATTATCTATAAGGACTTCACGCATGAGAATACATGCCCGGGCTACTTTTTTTGAAGTGAGTGAGTAGTAATTGCATTTACCATGCCTTCTGACTTTAAGAATCCCTTTATTCGTCATTACTGAGAGATGCTGAGAAAGATTCGATTTAAGTCCGCCGGTTCTCTCTAATATATCCGTAAAGCAAAGCTCACCCTTCCCGAGTATGTCGATCACCTCTATTCGCAAGGGGTGCCCCAATGCTTTGCAAACTTCCGCATGAAGATTAAAGATCTCCTTATCAGTCATTTTTGTTAGTTTAATAGTTCACAAAATTATGAACTAATAAACAAAATTCCAAATAAATTTACAAATAGTAAGAATAAATCGTTGAGTTATACATTTTTCTTATAAGAGGATTAGAGCTGATTTTAAAGCAAAATTTGGGAATTTCAATTATTTGACAGAACTTCGACCCGATGAAACGGGTTTCAGCTTTGCTTTTTGGTCTTTTTTTCGGTGCAACTGCCATCGGACTGCAGCTTACGATCCACGACTGTGGCGGAAGAGATGCTATCAGCATATTTGGAATCCCCCTTAACAAAAAATGTACATGCGACCATCAAAGCAGAAAACATACTGATTCATGCTGTCACGATCATAAGTTTACGATTCAGACTACACACGACTTTTTCCTGTCTTCTTCCGATGTTGTTTCATTTGATTCCTCTCCAACTTCAAATATCTTCATTCTTCCGAACAATTCTTTCTTTTTTTCTTGTATTGATCACACGTATTACGCCGGCGCCATGGCAAATGCACCGCCCGAAAGTAAAATATTTCCGGATAATTTTCTCTGCGTGTATAGAATTTGATTTTTGTTTTTTCAGGATTAGATTTCGGCAGTAAGTGTTTTGGTTGATTCCACTTCAACTGCCCTACGACCGGATAATCCTATCAACCTATCAACTTATCAACTAACAATAAACCCTCTTACAAAAATGAAAAAAATCTCTACCCTATTATTTGCTTTGATGTTCGTTGTGACGATTTCCGAAGCGCAAATTCCTAATAATGGTTTTGAAACATGGGATTCCGTAGGAACCCATATTAATCCTAGTCAATGGAGCACACTGAATAATACAACTGCACTCGCAAGTACCTACACTGCCACTAAAGGAACACCCGGAATGCCCGGAAATTCATACCTCAAACTGACCTCCTTGTTAGTAGCAACATCAGTTGTTCCCGGAATCGCAGTGAGTGGAATGCTCGATTCACTGACCCTGACACCCAGTGGCGGTTTTCCCTGCACACTTCAACCAATGAACTTCACCGGAAAATGGCAACACATGATTTATGGCAGTAGTCAGGGCTCAATTGCTGTGACTCTTTCGAAATGGAATGGAAGTTCCAGAGATGTTATAGCAACTGCGAATGTTACATTGACAGGAATGGCAATGAGTTGGGCAAGTTTCACCATACCGTTCAGCTATCAGAGTACCGTCGTGCCGGATACTTGCCTTATCGTATTGAAGTCAAGCGGTTCTGCACCAACGGCGAGCGATTATCTCTGGGTTGACAATTTAGCTTTCAGTGGATCAGTTGCAGGAATTGAAAACAACAATTTTCTGAGTAATCTGAATGTGTATCCTAATCCCGCCAACAAAAATCTCAATCTGGATCTTAACTTCAAAACGTCCCTGAATACTACAATCGAACTTAGCGATTTAACCGGTAAAATTATCTTCTCAAAAGATGCCGGAATTCTTTCGGGTGAATCGAAACAAACTCTTGATATTTCTTCATTTTCAAAAGGAGCTTACTTTGTAAAAATAATTACTTCACAAGGTACTGAAGTCAGAAATATTGTGATCGAATAAATTAATTAATGAATAAACTGCCGGGGGATTTTATGTCCTCCGGCAGTTTTTTATAGATGAAAAAATTACTGACCCTCGTGATTTTTGCATATAGCTTTTTTGCTATAGCCCAAAATCCTCTGTTTATTCCCGACACTCTTTCGGGACCTAACTATATACTTACGATGCACCCGGACAGCGTACAGTTTTTCCCGGGAAATATCTCATATACGTATGCATATAATGCAAATCATTATTTGGGTCCGACGCTGATTTTTAATAGGGGCTCGAATATAAATATTACGGTCAATAATCTTATTGATGACACTACGACCGTTCACTGGCACGGAATTCATGTTCCGGCGGTTTGGGATGGCGGACCTTTTTCTCCTATATTATCCGGAGGAACATGGAATCCGCAATTTATTGTGATGGATCATGCCGCAACTTATTGGTATCACCCGCACCTTCATAAAAAAACTGCGGAGCAGGCAATAAAAGGTGCCGCAGGGTTAATTATTGTTCGCGACAGCAGCGAATCTGCGCTCGCACTTCCGCGAAAATACGGCATAGATGATTTCCCGGTTATTGTTCAGTGTCAGCAATATGATTCTTTGAATCAGGCAATGCCAAAAGGAATGGAAGATAGTACATTACTCGTTAATGGAACACAAAATCCTTTTCTGAATCTTCCGGCACAAGTGGTGAGACTCCGATTATTAAATGCCTCAGGAGAAAGGACATTTAATTTCGGATTCACGGCGAATATGCAATTTTATCAGATCGCTTCAGATGGTGGTTTGCTGAATGTACCGGTGCAAACAACAAGAGTTCGGCTTGCGCCCGGCGAAAGAGCGGAAATACTACTCGATCTTTCACTTCTCAACGGACAGACTATTTATTTAATGAGTTACGCGACCGAAATTCCGATGGGAGTGCAAGGCGGACCCACCATGCCGATGCCTCCGCTAAGTCCGCCGAT
>JAHEYM010000311.1 GCA_023251595.1 Bacteroidota bacterium | reverse complement strand
TTAAAACCTTTCGTTGCAGTTAATGTTTCAGCAATACCTCAGGGACTGGTTGAAAGCGAAATGTTTGGTCACGAGAAGGGTTCATTTACCGGAGCAACTTATCGTAGAAAAGGTCTGCTTGAGGCTGCGGATGGCGGAACTTTATTTTTAGATGAAATTGGCGAAATGGAAACTTCGATGCAGGTCAAACTTTTACGGGCTTTACAGGAAAAAGAATTTACACCTGTAGGCGGAAACAGACTCATAAAAACAGATTGCAGAATCATCACAGCGACAAACAAAAATTTAAAAGAGGAAGTGAAATGTGGTAAATTTCGCGAGGATTTATATTTCAGACTCCTGGGCTTACCAATAGAATTACCTCCCCTTAGAGAGAGAGGAAAAGATGTTCTTATTCTCGCGAAATATTTTATCGAGGAATTTTCTGTCGTGAATAATTTACATCCAAAAGAAATCAGCGCAAATGCAAAAGAGAAACTCCTGCATTATTCTTTTCCCGGAAATATCAGAGAACTAAAATCCATTATCGAACTCGCATTAGTCATGTCAGGGTCTGAAAAAATAGAACCGACTGATATTATTTTCGATTCAGAAAATATGTTGTCTGATTTTATTCGAACAGAAATGACTTTGGAAGAATATAATATGCAAATTTTGAAAGTTTTTTTAAATAAGTATAACCAAAATATTCCAAAAGTTGCAGAAAAATTGGATATAAGTGTTTCGACAATCTACAGGATGCTTAAATCCTGATTTTGTGTCAATCTGACAATTTTTTTTCAATTTGACAATTTAATTGGATATTTTTTATTGTTAATACATTGAAGGTCATAATTTTAGATTGAAGGAATATCCTTTGATTTCGAAATGTCAGTTACATTAGATCTATATTCCAATGAAAAATTTCAGATTCTTTTGTACCGCCATCATAGCAGCCCTCACAACCGTATTTTTTGAGCACAATTCGGGCATGGGATTAAACGGACTCGAATGTTACTACGGGGCAGGAGGTCATGCTGTTGAAGGAACCGGGAGAATATACTCTGGGGAGGATTCTAATCCGGTATACCCAAGAGGCGATTATTACGGGGTGGGATCAGGTGGGATTGGAATTGATGGAGTACTCGGGCTTGAGTACAAGATCCCCCCCGTACCTTTTGCCATATCTTTCGATATCAAACCATTTCTGGAGTTCGACACTCATGGCTATGGATTCATGGCTTTGGATCCGGGATTCGGAATTAAATTTATATTTTAATATATTTTAAAAAAAGGAGGGTGTTATGAAAACGATGAAATTATTCTTATTATGGCTCGCTTGCGGAGCGATGCTCACTTCCTGCATATCCGGAAAAAAATATCGGGAAGTAATTTCTGAACGGGATGCGTGGCAAAGTAAATATTCTCACATGAACAATGAATTAACAAATCTTCATGCACAATATGCCAACCTGATGGTTGAGAAAGGCAAAGTAGTTGCGTTGTCAACAGATGAACTAAATAGAAAAGAAGCGGAAATTTCTGAAAAAGAAAATTTAATTCGTGAACGTGAGGCGAAAATAAATGAATTAACAAAGGATATGAAAGCACAACGCGATGCAATCAGTAACCTTAAACAAGAAGTATGTAGTGCTTTAAAATGTTTCACCCCGGCTGAGCTGACAGTCGAAGTCAGAGAAGGGAAATTATACGTATCAATTTCCGATAAACTTCTTTTTCCTTCCGGAAGCGATGTGGTAAATGCAAGAGGAAAAGATGCCATTGCTATGCTCGCCGCGGTTCTTGCGAATAGCGATCTGGAAATAATGGTGGAAGGTCATACGGATAATGTTCCGATAACAACATATAAATATCAGGATAATTGGGATCTGAGTGTCCATCGTGCAACAAGTGTAACGCGGATCTTAACTCAGTCCGGAATTCCTGCAACGCGTGTAATCGCAACCGGTCGCGGTGAATACCACCCACTCGCATCGAACGCGACGGAAGAAGGAAAACAATTAAACAGACGAACCGAGATCGTACTCGCGCCAAAACTTGACAAACTCTGGAATCTGACAGAAGAGGATGATAACATGAGCAACGCACGACCGGTTGCCAGATAAGTACAAATGATACTCAAAAAAATGTTTTATTTAAATATAAAATAAGAAAGGAGAATTAAAATGAGAACGGCAAAAGCTATAATCATCGGATTTGCAATTACCGGTTTTGTACTGGGATTCATTTGGGTGGCAGTGAAACAGGCTAAAAAAGTTGATAAACCTGTTCCTGTTCTTACTGACAACAGAACAGAGAACGAAATTTTACAGGCGTCACTTGCGGTACAAGCTGCCGCTATGGATTCGATGGAGAATGTATTCATTAATTCACTTGATGAGATTGACCGCAATATGAATGAAATTGCCAGAAAAGCAGGAATCATTACGATTGGTACCAATGCCGGAGCTGAAGTATCAGCTTCAACCAAAGATAAAATCCTGAAAAGTCTGAGTATGATTAATTCTTTAATGGAAGAAAACCGTGAGAAAGTTGATCGGTTAACGGAAGAATTAAAAAACTCCAAAATCAATAATGCCGCACTCGAAAAATTAACAAAAAGAGCTTCAGAATTAATAAACGAGTACGATGAACAGATTGTCTCTCTCAAAGAGTTGTTGGTAAGTAAATCATACGAAAAAAGCGAACTTGACGAGAAACTGACTGCTGTAGAACTGAAAGCTCAAAAATTTGAAGACCTTGTGGGTCGGTTTGACAAAGAAGCTAACACTGCCTACTATACGATGGGTTATTTTAAAGATCTTAAACGTGATGGAATCGTTGACAAAACCGGTAGTGTGCTTGGGATTGGAGGAACAACCACACTCAAAAAAGATTTCGATCCGGAATTATTCAACAAAGTTGATATCCGTGAACTCACCGTAATTCCACTCGACGTAAAATCAGCTGAACTTGTCACAAATCATCCTTCTGATTCTTACGAATTCATCATCGAAAAAAACAAAGTGACCTCGCTCGAAATCACCGATCCGGATAAATTCTGGCGGAATTCCAGATATATGGTATTGGCGATAAAATAAATCAAAACAGATATATAAAACACTATAAACTTATAAGTTGAACTCTTATAACAAGATGAAAACAGTTGTCAGATCGAATCCAAAAACAGTTACCAGATCGAATCCAAAAACAGTTGTCATGCTAAGGGTCCTTGTCATCTTGCTTTTCGTATTATACCTTTTAGCGTGTATTAAGGTCTTTGGTACCGTTACACCAGGAAGCTGAAAGAATAGGTTGGTTTTTTGTTTTTGCGGAAGCCGCCTCTGTATCTTCGGGGCGGTTTTTTAATTATGATTTCATAATATAAAACGGGCATAAAAGTAATAGTAAAAATCCTAACTTTGCACCCGATATATCACCCCTGAAAAAAATAAAAACATGAAATAAGGGCGATTCATGAATCGCCCCTACAAAAAAAACAAAAATATGAAAAAACTCCTACTCTCACTCTCAGCATCTTTCGTGCTGGCAAACGGTTTCGCGCAAACAAATTGTGCCGACCTCTTCATCTCAGAAATTGATGAAGGAAGCTACAACAACAAAGCACTTGAGGTTTATAATCCCACCTCTTCTCCGATCAGTCTTTCGAATTACAGATTGGTTCGTTACTCGAATGGGAATGCCGCATTTGACCCGATTTACGCAACGGTGCTTAGCGGAACTGTTGCACCTTACGGGACTTATGTATTCGTATTGGACAAACGGATACCTGGTGCTACCGGACAAGACACCATCGTTTTTGATGCTTTGAGGGCTTTAGCCGACACATTTCTTTGTCCCGATTACACAACAAACCCAATGCTCTATTTCAACGGAAATGATGCGATGACACTTGATAAATTCAACGGAACAGGTTATGATCAAATCGATATTTTTGGAAAAATCGGGGAAGATCCGGGTGCTGCCTGGACAGATGCTCCTCCGGGATACACTGCTGCCGATGGAGGTGCTTATTGGACGAAAGATCACTCTCTTATCCGTAAAGCATCGATTGAGCATGGCGTAACATTGAATCCCTCTGTTTTTAACGCAACCATTGAATGGGATTCACTTTCCATGAACGATTGGTCACATCTTCGCGCGCATACCTGTGCATGTTTTACAGGAATTTCTGAAAATCAGGTTCCTCAGGTATCGGTTTTTCCAAATCCTGTGAGCAATGGAAAGGTCACGATTCAGGCGAATGCAAATATTATTCACGTTGAAATTTATAATGTGCTTGGCGAATTGGTTGGAACCGTAAATAATGGCAAAATGGAAAGAACGATGAATCTTAGCATTTCGGGATTGAAGCCCGGCGCTTATATGATTCGTGCTTACTACGCTGATTCAAGTATCGGTTCCGGAAAAATTCTGGTGGAATAGTTTCCTCTCAAATCTGTTTTCATGGCGAAGCACAGGATCTTACTCCTGATCCTAACTATATATATGTTTGATGGCTATTCACAAAACACGATTTTATCGGGTCGGGTGAAAGATTCCCAAACAGGTGAATCGTTGATCGGCGCTAATGTTGTATTGAGCAACGGGAAAGGAACTGTAACCGATTTCGGTGGCATGTATTCGATTACTTCTGAAAATGGAAATTTTGTATTGACTGTTTCTTATGTAGGCTATCAGCCACAGACGCAAAATGTAGTGTTGTCGGGACCTGATCAGTTCATCGAGTTCATGATGAAAACAAAATCGTTGGCTGAAGTTGAAATTGTCGCGAATTTCGCACAAACTCGTGAGACTCCGGTTGCTTTCACCAATATTCCTTCTGCAAAATTAAATGAGGAATTGGGTTCACGTGATTTACCGATGGTATTAAATTCTACACCCGGTGTTTACGCTACTGAACAAGGTGGTGGTTCGGGCGATTCGCGAATCAGCATTCGTGGTTTCAGCCAAAGAAATGTTGCCGTTTTGGTGGACGGAATTCCGGTGAATGACATGGAAAATGGCCTGGTATATTGGAGCAATTGGGATGGACTTGGTGATGTTACGAATGCGATGCAGGTGCAAAGAGGCCTGGGTGCATCCAAACTGGCAATTGCATCCGTGGGCGGCACAATTAATATCATCACGAAAGGTATTGAATCCAAAGCAAGACCGGGAGGAGTGATCAGACAGGAAACAGGCAGTGATGGATTCAATAAAACTTCATTATTTCTCACTACCGGAAGAACAAAAAAGGGTTGG
This sequence comes from Bacteroidota bacterium, assembly GCA_023251595.1. Classification (GTDB taxonomy): domain Bacteria; phylum Bacteroidota; class Bacteroidia; order AKYH767-A; family JABDAW01; genus JAHEYM01. The sequence continues at coordinate 113 of JAHEYM010000311.1, read as the reverse complement.
GGCATCACAATCGCAGGATCGCGAAAAACAGGCGATGGTTGGGTTGACAAAACATTTACCGATGCATATTCTTATTTTTTTAAATTTGAAAAAGCTGCAGGAAGTCATTTAAT
>JAHEYM010000310.1:3436-5357 GCA_023251595.1 Bacteroidota bacterium | reverse complement strand
GACTTACTCGTTTCAGACCGATCATAATAATACCATCCAAACTTATGATACCGTAAAATCGGTCGAATCCACTTTTGTCGATTTTCCTTTCGATTTTAAATACAAATCGGTCAGAGTGAATAATTACAGATTTTATGTTCTTGGAGGAATAAAGGCAAGCATCGACATGGCTTCTCAGAAAAAAATAAACCGACAAAAAGGACAAGCAATTGTAAAACTCGATCCGTATGACTTCGGTTTCGAAATCGGCGTCGGAATGGATATTTATTTAGAATACTTCAAATTTTCACCCTACATAAGGATGTATCACGGAATAAATAATATGCTTGTGAAAGAACCCACACCCTATGCAGCAAATATTAAAGATTTATTTTCTAAAATCTTCTATCTTTCGTTTACCTTTGAATAGTCTTAGTTGGGTTGATGGGTTGATGGGTTGATGGGTTGATGGGTTGATGGGTTGATGGGTTGATGGGTTGATGGGTTTATAAGTTTATAAGTTGAAAAATAGTTTTTTCAGGATATATTAATAATGATTCAGGAAGCTGATCTTTTACTTTGGCCTGCGGAGGCAGCTTCTAAGAAAAGCACTTTGACAGTGGCAGCTTCGATTTTGGGGATGGATATTTCCTCGATTCGTCATATAGAAATTATCAGACGATCCATTGATGCAAGAAAAGGAAAAGTTAAGATTCTGGTGAAGGTCAGGTTAGATATACATGAAGATTATATTCCAAAACCAATTCCTGAGCTCAAACTAAGATCTGTTGTATCTGCACGGCCTGTGTTAATTGCCGGAACCGGTCCCGCGGGACTTTTCGCAGCACTTAAATTAATTGAGTTGGGATTCAGACCGATTCTTTTCGAACGGGGGAAGGAAGTTCAGGAAAGAAGAAGAGATATTGCGACATTAAATAAAACTCAAGTTGTAAATCCTGATTCCAATTATTGTTTTGGTGAAGGTGGAGCCGGTACCTATTCAGACGGGAAACTATATACACGGGCTTCAAGACGTGGCGATGTCGGCAGAATTTTGGAAATATTAGTTCTGCATGGTGCAGGTGAAGAAATTCTGATTGATGCACATCCTCACGTCGGAACAAATAAACTTCCTGCAATTATTGAAAAAATCCGTGAAAATATAATTCAGTGTGGGGGCGAATTTCACTTCAGTACAAGGGTGAAAAATATTTTGACTCAGGAGAATAAATTTATTGGGGTTGAAGTTATCTCAACCGAAACAGGATCAACTTCTACACGAGTAACGGGAGATGCACTCATTCTTGCAACCGGACATTCTGCCAGAGATATATATAAAATTTTTCACAAGAATAATTTCAAAATTGAAGCGAAACCTTTCGCATTAGGATTGCGAGTAGAACATCCGCAATCATTAATTGACAAGATTCAATATCATTGCGAAATCCGTGATCCCTACTTACCTCCTTCGTCTTATGCGCTTACCACGCAAATCGGCGAGCGGGGCGTATACTCATTTTGTATGTGTCCGGGGGGAATTATTGCCCCTTCCTCCACTCAATCCGGTGAAATTGTTGTAAATGGCTGGAGTCCCTCGAGAAGAAATAATCCGTTCGCCAATTCCGGAATTGTTGTAAGTGTGGGTGAAGACGATTTTAAATCATTTGCAGCTTCGAAAGAACTACGAGCGATGAAATTCCAGGAATATTGGGAGCAAAAAGCATTCGTTGCTGTGGGTGAAGGAATTATCGCACCTGCACAAAGATTGTGCGATTTTGTGGAGAAAAAATATTCTGAAACACTGCCCAAAACTTCCGACATTCCGGGTGTGAAATCAATAGAATTAAAAGATATTCTTCCAAAAATTGTCGGAGATAGTATTCGCAAAGCATTGATCGATTTTGGGAAGAAAATGAAGGGATATTATACAAATGAAGCAGTG
>JAHEYM010000310.1:896-3426 GCA_023251595.1 Bacteroidota bacterium | reverse complement strand
TGTTAGTCGGAACAGAATCAAGAACCTCTTCACCTGTCCGCATTCCCCGCGATCCGCTCTCACTACAGCATGTAGAAATCGCAGGTATATATCCGGCCGGGGAAGGCGCAGGTTATGCAGGCGGAATCGTATCAGCAGCAATGGATGGGGAAAATTGTGCTGTGAGGTGCGGGGAGTTTTTAAATAGTCGTAAGTTGTAAGTCATAAGTAGTAAGTTTTGAAGTATGAAAGTTTTTTACTTTACATGTATACTTATTTATTCACTCATCTTTGTCTCCTGTGGTAAAATAAAAGAGAATAACAAACAAATTCAAAAGAATAAAAACAATTCGGATGAACAAAAGATTTCGAAAATTATTGATGACGAAAATAAAGACTTTGAAGAAAAACGAATTAATAAAATGATTGAGCGTAAAAACCTTGACAGTTTGCGACAAATCAAAATATTGAATGAAGCCATTGAAACTGCAAAGACAAAATCTAATGGCGAAGCGTATCACACAGAATATTTTGTCCCCTCTGTTCCCGAATTGATGGATGTCAAAGTCAACATAATTTGTGGACACTTATTTTCAAACAACTTTAATCACCTCTTAATCCGAAGAATTACAGTATGGGACGCTTATTTGGACATATATCTTTTTACAGATTCAGGATATAACTCAGTTGTCCACCGATTTCAAGACGACATGAGTTACCAAAACGATACAATCAGGGATATAAATGGTGACAGACAACCAGATTATTTGGTTCATTGGTACCCAAGCTCGGGATGTTGTCGTCGAAACGTTTACAATGTTTATTTATATAAACCGGAAACAGGAAACTTCAGCAACGATTATGAATTTATTAATCCTACATTCTTTCCTGATGAAAAACTAATTAGAGGAGTTGAGTATGGGCACCCGGGATCAGTCGAGCTTTATAAATATAAATGGAATGGGTTTCAAGTTGATACAATTGAATACATATACCCAGATAAACATAACAAAATAAATAGGTCCTTTATCAAATCAAATAGAATTTATCCAGCTGATAGTATTCAAGAAAATAAAATTAGTACAATTCCGGATGAATATCTTAAAATTGAAAGTATTGATTGGTTCAATAATTATTAGTAATAATGTATGGATGAAGAGAATAATGATTATCCTAATCTCGTGCATATTCATTTTGAGCTGTAAGGTTTCAGCACAATTTAGGAATGATACAATATCAAATATCGATAAAAAAGTGCTTTCCATCAGTCAAAGTGCCGCCGAACAAGTTATTACTTTAAAAAATGAAAACTTTCTGGATAGTGGTTTTCTGCATCAACCCGGTATGCCTTATGGACAATTAAAAGGTTTTATAAATAATAAAAATATTAATCTGATTATTGAAAACCTCGGAATTGAGATACGTCATGATTTTGCTACAACTGAGTATTATTTTGAAAACGGGAAATTAATTTATGTTTACGAAAAAGAAAGAGTCGGTCCCGATATCTTCATTGACAGTGCAGGAGTAAGAGACGAACGAAAAGAAAGAATCACATTTGAAGGACGATACTATTTCTTCAACCAAAAACTAATAAAAACTCTCAAAACAGGAAAACAGGAAACAATGCTCTTACCAAATGAGGAATTCTTTGATTCGCAATCGAAGGAGGGCCAGTTATTGCAGTCTGCTGAAAGGTATTTTAAACTACTAAGCAAAAAATAATCTACTTTTATTTACTTTTCTGATATCTGGAAACGGTGAAAGACAAAAAATAATCTGTGCTTATCCGCGCGATCTGTGAGAAAAATTGAATTCGTGCAAAGTGTCACCAATACATTATCTTTGTTTTGGATTTCAAACCAAAATAAGTCAACTTATTCTTATTTAAAACCAGTTATCATGAAAAAACTTTACACATTAACTTTTGGAGTGATTATATTTATCTTCTGCAGTTCTGCATTTTCGCAGAACGATTGTTCGACCGCTTTATTTATCTGCGATACAACAACCGGAGTTCCGGCAGGAGTCGGAATCCAGGAACTGAATGCCACAAATCAGGGTTGTCTTTCGGTAGAACACAATTCGGTTTGGTACACCATTAATGTTGCAACATCAGGAACATTAACGATGCTTATTGATCCGGCGGCTTTTACTGATTTCGATTTTGCAGTGTGGGGACCAAACCCGGCTTGTCCACCAACATCAGCACCCAGACGATGTTCTTATGCAATTGGCGGCGGAAATAATACAGGTATCAATTCAGCTAATAATGGAACGCAGACCGACACAAGCGAAGGAAGTGGTGGAAATCAGTGGGTTCAGGATATGAACGTACTTGCCGGAGAATGTTATACAATATTAGTTGATTGTTCACTGGGAGGCGGAAATTTCCAGATCTCATTCGGCGGAACTGCAACATTAAATTGTACGCCTACTAATTGCACTACGGTAATCGACGATTTATCTCTAAGTCAAAAGATCTTTCTTTATCCAAATCCTGCCCAGAATTCCATAAGTTTGGATTTACCAACTACTGGAGGATTCATTA
>JAHEYM010000310.1:0-860 GCA_023251595.1 Bacteroidota bacterium | reverse complement strand
TTGAAATATCCAAAGGGAATATATTTTATTAGAATTCAACAGGAAAATAATATTTATACAAAAAAAATTATCATTGACTAAGAATTTGTCACGAAAAATTTAATCATGAATTACAATCTTCCACAAGCATTAGAAATCATCGAACGAACCCCTCTTGTTCTTGAAATGATGCTAAAAAATATTTCTGATGAATGGACACATTGCAATGAGGGAGGTGAGACCTGGAGCGCTTTCGATATCGTTGGTCATCTTCTCCACGGAGATGTAACAGACTGGATTCCCCGATTGGAGATGATATTGTCCGATGCGGAATCGAGAGTTTTTACAAAATTCGATCGATTTGCTCAGTTCGAAGAGAGTAAAGGAAAATCCATGATTCAACTACTCGAAGAGTTTAAACATGCACGTGCAAAAAATATGATGAGTCTTAAATCGAAAAATATCACCGAAAAAGATTTGGATAAAACAGCTACTCATCCTTCGTTGGGAGAAGTAACTTTGCGGAATCTTCTTTCGACATGGGTGGCGCACGATCTCAATCATATTGCGCAAATTTGTAGAGTGATGGCGAAACAGTATAAAACGGAAGTGGGAGTTTGGGCGGAATATTTAAGAATAATTAACAATGAACAATTAACAATTAACAATTTGCAGAAGTGAATTCAATTAGGAATTAAAAATTAAGAATTAGGAGAACAAATAAAATGGTAGAGAATAATAAATTAGATCTATTTCTTTCGAATTACTCTGGATCTGTGAAAGAAAATGTTCTTTATTTACGGGAAGTTCTGTTTGCGAATCTGCCGGATATAATTGAACAGCTTGATCTCCCTGCGAAAATGATTGCGTATTGTTACGGA
>JAHEYM010000309.1 GCA_023251595.1 Bacteroidota bacterium | reverse complement strand
CTTCATCAAAGTTCCAGAAATTTTGCGGAAAGTTGGTTGTAACCCCATTCAGCGTAGTAGGGTGAGTAGTTGCAACATTATCCTGAAGATCAGAAGCCATCAAGAATGCACGTCCCGTGTTAGATGCAGAGCATGCGTTAAATCCTGTAAGTGTAGGGGTTAAATTTCCTCCCTGAACAGACATACATCCGTCTGCAATATAGATACTTCCTTGCCATGTAGCAGCAGGATCCTGATAAATAATCATCATGGTGCAACCATCAACTTCCCAAACAGAGTTACCGGTAATGTCGATGTTGTACACGCCATCACAGGGAATGACATTCGAAGTTACGTCAGCCCTGAAAACTCTCGTACCTGTTTCACCCCAACATTTTGGTCCATCAGCCCCAATAAGCGCGGCTGGGAATGTAACGACCGTGGCATTAGGATTTGTTACTGTCACAGTAGGTGTAATGCTCGATCCGCTCTGGTAAGAACAAACCCACCAAATGAAAGCCTGGACTACCACTGCATTTGCAGGGAGACCACTCACAGTCACTGAAGTAGGGAGACCCGTTCCGAATGTCGAAATGGCATACGGGTTATAACGAGTTGTAATCATTTGTGACCCTGTCACGTAATTCAAACCACACAACTGATTCGAATAACTCAATCCCAGCGAACTGTTTCCGTTTTGGGGACTCATAGCGGGATTGCCTATTCTCTGTCCGTTGATGAGTGTATCAATCGGATGGACTACATTATTCTGATTTTGTGCGGTAATTGAAGCACAAGTCAAAATGAAGGCTACGAAGAAAAGGTGTGTGATTTGTTTGATTTTTTTCATTTTGAATGAATAAACCTGGTTTGATTAATAAAGGGAAGTTAATTTAATATGAGGTGATTCACTTAGAACTTTTGACTCTTTGACTTACGACTTTTTATCTGAGAAGTGCAACTTTACCAACATATTTATGACCTACAGCGAAGATATCTTTAACTGAGATTGAATAGACATAAACATCAGGTTTTGCTTTTTCACCTGAAACTGTACCATCCCATGGAAGATTTATGTCAGTTGTGTGGAAAATGGCTTCTCCCCAACGATCAAAAATATCCATTGAATAATCCGTAATCCCTGAGCCGGAGGCGGTGAATACATCGTTGTGACCATCATGATCAGGTGTAAATGCATTCGGTATATAAATAGTGAAGTCATTAGTGATGATCACAAATTCGTAGAGTGAATCGACACATCCAAATTGATTAACCACGAATTGTTTTACGGGATAAGTGCCGGTAGCACCGAATTGGTGAACAGGACTTGGCAGGTTGGATCCGGTATTATCACCGAAATCGTAGAAGATGAGACTGTCAGCACCGATCGAACGATCACTGAATGTAACTTTCGGATCGAACAAAGTGGTTGTCTGAGGAGTCATCAGGAATCCGGCTACAGGATTTGGATTAACGGTAACCATTGCAGAAACAGTCGCTGTCTGAACGCAACCAAGATTTGAGGTGACAGTCAGACTTACATCATAACTTCCCACCGCGTAGAACGAGTCAACAGGAGCTGCAAGATTTGAGGTATTTCCATCTCCGAAATTCCAGTTCCAGGCAGAAATATTACCTCCGGCAATAACAGATGCATCTAAAAACTGAACGCCGAGAGGAGAGCAACCACTGAGAGGAGATCCGCTGAATAGCACCGTTGGAAGTGGATCAACAGTAACAGTCACATTCGACTGTACGGCCGGAGACCCGCATCCATCAGTCAATGTTACAACATAAGTAAATGTTGCGCCGGGTGTAACCACGATTGGTCCCGCACCATTGCCACCACTATTCCATGAGTAGGTATAATTTCCATCGCCACCATTTCCGGTTGCGGAGATTGTAGCTGACTGTCCGATACAAATTGTGACAGGATTTGACGCCACCACATTGAGCGGAGGATTTACTGTAACAACTACCGTTGGAGAAACAGAGGTGCAGGCATTTGCATCTGTGACAGTGACGGAATACGTCGTTGTCACTGCGGGAGCCATAGTTACGGGAGATCCTGCTTGCCCATCGCTCCAGGTGTAGGTATATGCGGGTGTTCCACCGGCTCCGGTTGCCGTAAGTTGTGTATTTTGTCCAATACAAATTGAAACAGGTGGAGAAGTTGTAACTGAAAGTGCAGGAGGTGAAGTGATGACGGCGGTTTGGGTAGCTGTACACAAATTGGCATCTGTAACGGTCACAGTATAAGTTCCGGGAGCAAGGTTAACTGCATTCTGAACAGCACCTCCCGAAGGAGACCACAGATAAGTGTATGGCCCAACGCCACCGGCTCCTGCAGATGTTGCAGATCCTGTCGCTCCACCAAAACAGAGTGAAGGGGATGGAACAGTTGCGACTGTTAACGAGGGTGGTTCTGTGATAATGAAAGTATTACTAACCGTGCACGCGTTCGCGTCAGAGGTTGTACATGTATAGTTACCCGCAGCCAGATTTGATGCTGTTCCTGTGGCATTCACAGTACCGACCCATGTGTATCCAAAAGGTGCAGTTCCTGTCGGTGTTACAAATGCAACGCCTGTCGTACCACCATGACATAAAACATCTGTTTGACCTTGTACTGCACTCAGTCCGCTAGAACTTGTTACCGAAATGGTATCGCTTGATACACAACCTGATCCAGCATCAGTGACCGTGAGTGTATACAGACCAGCGGCAAGATTTGAGGCTGTTGGCGTATTACCACCTGATGGGCTCCATGAATATGTAAAAGGACCTGCACCACCTACACTTGTGAGGAAGGCAACACCTGTACTCCCTGTACAAGCAGTTGGAACGGAATCGAGTGACATAGGCATTCCACCCATGTTGACAACAACAGTATCAGTAGAAGTTCCATTGTTACAAGCATAAATAACTTCAGCAACATAAGTGGTTGTAACAAGTGGACTTACATTAAGAGTCAAACCAGTTCCGATCACGGTTGGATTTCCTGAAACATACCAGTTTACTGAATATGCAACCGCACCGTTTCCGCAGAAACGAACCGCATCGTTGTTGAGCGTAAATTGGGTTGGATAATTTCTTCCTCCAACTGTGATTGTAGCACCTGTAGGTGCCGGTGGTCCATCCTGCAGACCCTCAATTGCTGCTCCTGCATTCCAACCGGAACAAACAGGTTTGGTCATGACATGCATTTCAATGGCGTTGGTGCTTTCATATAAGATCATCTCTCCGGAATAATGAGAACCTGTGCATGAGAAAAATGACACGGCATCATAAACCGCACAGAAACGGCGGTATGGAGCTGCGCCGTAAGTAGCGTATTTAATCGTTCCACCTGCGGTAGGCAACAAATCCTGCCATGGACCCATGATTGAGTTCATCGGATTCGAAGCGGAAGGATTTGCAGTACTAATCGGCCACTGACAATAACCGCCTGCACCCGTAAGATCAAAAGTGATGATGTTGTTCGACCCGATCAGACACTGAGTGTATGTGTTTCCGTAAAAACAGAAAGAAAACGGGAGGTTAATTATACTGGTCCAGTTGTCGTCCGTGAGGGTAGTTGCTGTCCCCACATTGAACGGATCAGGATTATACGCGATGGTTGATTCGGTATAACCTGTAGTCGCCAAACCGCAATTAACAGTCGCGGTGAGGGTGACAGGTTGTCCGGCACAGACCATTGTATCATTTCCTGCCCAGATTTGAGCTTTGAGTTGCTGCGTGGCAAACAGCCCGCAAAGGATTGTAAATCCTGCTAAAATTGTAGTTTTTGTTCTCATATTTTTATAATGGACACACTTAGAATTATGCGTGTGTAAATTTACACAGAATACTTTTGATTTGCAAAATTTTACTTCAATAAATACAAGTTTCTGTTAACATTTTCGTTTTAGGTGGTTTTTTCGGGGTTCGTAGGTCTCAAAATGTTGATAAGTTGATAAGTTGATAAGTTGAAGGGTTGAAAGGTTGAAAGGTTCGTAGAGATGTTGCACGCAACGTCTTGATAAATTGAAAGACAATCTTCATATTAATTTGTGATTTTCAGTTTTATATAAATCGTATAAAAAATAATGAGAGGTAAAAATAGCAAAGAGATAATGGAGTATATTTCTCCAAACAAAATAAGTGTCAAAAACAAAATGAAATCAATAAATCCGGGATTTGAATTTTTGTGATATTTGTCGAGATAGAGAACCGACTGAAGCTCACAGATCTTCATGTCCATCGCGACCTCTGTCGGAATTGAATCATGATATAAATTTTTCGTTTTTCTTCCTCTCGCGAATGCCTTTAAAACTCTTCTGAATTTGATCGGGATTCCCAACATGGTTCCACTTGTATCTATGAAAAATACCGCCCAATATTTCTTGCAGCCGGACCCGATTTCCCATGCACTAATTTCACTTTCGCCCCAAACATTTGTTTCGTAACCGGTGAGTAAATGATGAATATCGTGTTTCACAACGGCTTTTCTTCTTGCATCAAAATTTGGAAAATAAATATGAATCTTTTTCGTGAATTCAATTTTCACATTCGAAAGATTCACTCCTCCATCCACAGGTAAATTATTTTCTTTGTAAAAATTCTGAAGTAATTCTCGCGGTGTTTTATCGTTCATGATTTTTTGCGTTTTACTTAGCTGAGTATAAGAATTAATAGACCTACCCCAGATTCATACTCGGGTTTCCGGCTTAAAAACATTGCTAAATCATTTTAACCACAGAGTTTCACAGAGTTAATTTCACAGAGTTACACTGAGTTTTTTCGGGGTAACTTCATCAATTATTTTTATTTTTTTTCTCTGTGAAACTCTGTGCCTTACTCTGTGAAACTCCGTGGTTATTATTTTGGAATCCTCTGTTAACCACTATAGAAATTTATTTAGCAAGTCGCTTTATTCCGTTTTTTAATGATGCAACATTGAAGTTTATGAGTAAACCAATTTTGCATTTGGAAAGCTTTAGGTATGTCAGAACTTGTGAAGTATGCACGTCAGTGAACGCCTCTATTGCTTTGATTTCAACCACAAGAGCGTTCTCAACTAATAAATCTCTTCTGTAACCGGCGTCTAATTTTACATCATAGTAGACTAAAGGGAGTGCCTTTTGTTTCTCAACAATTAGTCCCGATTGTTTTATTTCATAGAATAAACATTCTTCATAAGCACTTTCCAGAAGTCCTGGACCCAATTCAGTATGCACTTTAAAGGCACACTTCAGAATTTTTTCGGTAATTTCATTTATTTCCATTTTTTTTGGTTTTAAAATTAGTTGTTTATAAATCGGATTAATAATCTGGTGACAGGAAATCGTATTTAAACACAGAGTTTCACAGAGTTAATTTCACAGAGTTACACTGAGTTTTTTTTGGGTAACTTCATCAATTATTTTTA
>JAHEYM010000308.1 GCA_023251595.1 Bacteroidota bacterium | reverse complement strand
ACATCCGTTTCCATCTGTATATGTATAGGTAATGGTAAAGGTTCCCAAACCCGAAACAGCGGGACTTAAAATATTATTTGAAACTCCGGTTCCGGAATAAGTTCCATTTGCAGGAGTTCCGCCGCTTAAAGCGAACGGAGATGTTCCCGAACAAATATCCGAAAATGAGCTCAAGGAAACCGATGGGCTTTCATGTAGTGATACAGGAACAGACGTAGTTGAAGTACAGCCATTTCCATTAGTTCCTGTAACTATATATGTCTGATCCGAACCCGGATTCGCAACTACAGAAGATCCGTTTGTAGAATTCAATCCTGTCGAAGGACTCCATGAATACGTCATACCCGAATTAATCGGTGCTGTTGATGGAGAAACCCAGGTAATGCCATTCTTTAATGTAGCTGTATTCCCATTCCCTGAAAGGTCTGTAGTGGTTAGTCCGGCGCCGTTATCCAATCGCCAGTAACCTACCAAACCTGCTGAATTTGTTTGAACAGGAATATTTTTATTCGCAAGTAATGTAGTTGCATCCTGAGAAAGATTCCAGATTCTTAATTCATCCATCTGACCTGTAAAATAACCAGCTCCATATCTTCCGAAATATAACGGTTGCGTTGTTGTGCAGGCAGCAGGAGTTCCAGTCCACAATTTTGATGCTTTCAGAACACCATCTACGTAAAGTCTTAGTCCGGCTATGTCTACGGTCATTGCAATTTGATGCCATGTATTGTCATTAATCAAACCCCCGTCTATCGCATGACTCCCTGAAATAGGATCAAAACAATAATTTGAATTATCTGCAAAATAATAAGCGTAAACATGCCCGCCACTCATAAATACATTATATCCGTTCGAAGATCCACCTATATATTTAGAAATAATGCCATAATTTCCTGTACCTGAGTTAGAAGTTTTCACCATCGCAGAAACGGTAAGCGGATATGGATTAAGAGAAGAAGAATTTGCAACTTCAATATAATCATTTGAACCATCAAAACTTAATGCACTTCCCGCTCCCGCATATAGAGAAACTGAGTAGCCACTGCAAATAGATGCAGATGTAGAAGCGGCAATAATCGGCGATGTCAAACCGGAAGGTTCCGTGACATCAATTGTGCGTGAGTCAGAACATCCGTGCGCATCTGTAATGGTGAATGTGTGAGAACCCGGTCCGACGGCAAAAGTACCTTCACCTGTGTAAGGATAGGTACCGCCCATGCCCCAGACTTCAACATTTGCGGTGCCACCCGGACAATGAATATCTTCAGATATATATGCATCAATTTCAAGACGCTCCATGGGTCCTGCGATGGTTGTTGAAGAAGTCGCCGTGCAGCCATTCGCGTCGGTCAACTGAACTTCATAACGACCGGCTTCACTGATAAAATTATCACCATCATACATATATGGATAGGGTCCGTAAGGTCCGTATTCATTTCCATTCTGAGCTATATATGTATGTGTATATGAAAACGAATAAGGTGTTGAACCAAGACTTGCAGAAAGATTCAGAATCGTCCAATCATCGCCGCAATTGATCGTCGGCCCTGTTTGAGTTGTTGTTAAAACCGGTGCTGCGGGTTCCGTCACTTCAATATCACGAGAAGCGCTGCAGCCGTTTGCATCAGTTATAGTAAATGTATGTAAACCCGGACCCACGGTGAATGTCCCTTCACCTGAATAAGGATATGTTCCTCCCATTCCCCATACTTCGATAGTCGTCGATTCTCCGTGACAATGATTATCACCGGACTGGTAAGCTTCGATTTCCAGTTCCTCCATCGGACCCGAGACTGTCACACTGGCTGTTGCACTGCAACCATGCACATCGGTAACTGTTATTTCGTATCTTCCCGCGTCACGTATATAGTTACTACCTTCGTAAAAATAGGGATATGGCCCGTAAGGTCCGTATTCATTTCCGTTTTGAGCTATATATGTAAATGTATATGAAATAGAATAGGGTGCTGAACCGGAATTAATGGAGAGATTTATTTCAGTTCCGTCACCACCACAAACAATCTGTGATCCGGTTTGCTCTGCGGTGATATCAAGACACTGACTGAAGCTCGCTTTATTAATTAATAGTAAACACAACGCAAAGAATAATATCCTTGCATAAGTAGAGGGTCTTTTCATGGTTTTGAGGGTTTAATTTTAGAATGAGTGCCCTCGTACTCCAAACAGAAAATAAAGTTTAGTCATGTTGAAAATGGTAATGCAAGAATTTACGAAATCATTATTCCTTATATCATTTCGAATATAAAAGAGGAAAATTCAGTCGTTTTCTTACATCATTACTTTCAACAGTGAAAAAAACCAAAGTTGTGCGGAACCTTTCAGGATCAACGAAGACGGGCTAAAACGGACAATTAAATATTTGGTGAACATTGTCCATAACGTAATAATCATGTGCAATACCTGATTTACTTACATTGGTGTGATCTCTCACATTTGCATCCGATATTGTTAGTGGATTTTATGCCAAGGAGACATGAAGACGGTAAGATTCACAAACAAGCGAATGTCCAATGTCCCACGCCCAATGTCCAATTTCCAAGTAAAATAAAATGTTCAATTATTTATTTTTACCTGGACATTGGGAATTGGACATCGGATATTGGAAATTAAAAAAAACTCTGTGCTCAGCACGACTCTCATGAGTAAAAAAAGGGTCAGATTTCTCCGACCCTCTCATTGTTAATTGTTAATTGTTAATTGTTAATTGTTATTTAGTCTTCACAATCTTCTGTATAGTTTTAGTATTCCCTTGCACCACTTCCAATAAATAAAAACCTGGTTCGGGGGACAGTTTGGACATTTGGGACATTTGCAATTCGGTTAAAATATTTATGGGGAAGTTTTGGTAAGTATATATATTCCTTCCTGCAAGATCATATAGAGTTAATTGTGCAGGGGAAGTTTCATCTGAAGTAAATAATATATTTATATTTTCGGTGAAGGGGTTCGGATAGACAGAAAGAGAAACAGAAGGAGAAAGAGGATCAGAAAGAGAAAGAGTGGAGTCAGTCCCAAAAGCTGAATCATCAAATCTTGCCAAACTGACCGGAGTTGTTACCGTACAAACAGAACCATACGCACCATAAACACCGTTAATTTTTGGACGGACTTTTACATCATATATAGTATTTGCAATCATCCCCGTGAAATTTGTCATCCTGAAGTTTGTTGTCGAACCTTTTGTGATCGTCTGATCGTAACCTAATCCGGTATTTGTAACATTAATGTCGTAATTTGAAGCACCGGGAATAACGTCATAATATAAATTATTACTCATTGACGGTAAAGTTATGTTGCAATAACCGGAAGCGAGGTGTGTGGTGGGACTGGCATTCGTTGTAACCGTACATGTCGAACCATAGTCTCCGTATACGCCATTAATCTTTACTCTTACTTTTACATCGTAAGAAGTAACGTAGGCAATACCTGTGAAATTCGTCATTCTGAAAACATTAGTCGCACCAATCGTAATTGTTTGATCGTAACCTAGTGAATTATTCACTACATTAATATCATAGTTAGATGCACCCGAAATATTATCGAAATAGAGATGATCACTCATCGTTGTAATCGTACTGTTACAATATCCTGTTGCGAGCTGCGTGGTCGGACACGTATTCGTCGTAACTGTATATATAGTTCCATAAGCCCCATAGACTCCACTTACTTTTGCACGAATTTTTACATTATAAGTCGTGCCAAAAGCGATACCTGTGAAGTTTGTCATTCTGAATACTGTTGAAGAACCGGTAGTGAAGGTCTGATCATAACCAAGAGAAGCATTTGTAACATTCACATCATAGTTGGTCGCAGCAGAAACCCAATCGACATATAAACGATCGCTCATCGATGTTAATGTAAGGTTGCGGTAACCGGCAGCAAGTGCTGTTGTTGGTACACATGCAGATGAATAATTCACCATCAGGGGTTGGGTTGCAATATCTGAACAGCCGTTACCATCTGTATATGTATAGCTAATGGTGAAGGTTCCCAATCCTGAAACAGTTGGATTAAAAGAATTGTTATTTACTCCCGTTCCTGAGTATGTTCCGTTCGCGGGACTTCCTCCTGCTAACGAAAATGCTGATGATCCGGAACAAACATCTGAATAAGAACTCAGAGAAGCGGAAGGATTTGAATGTAAAGCCACATCTATAGTTGTTGCAGAAGTACATCCGTTTCCATCCGTTCTGGTAACTGTATATGTTTGATTAGAACCGGGATTCGCAGTTACCGACGAGCCTGTGGTTCCACTTAATCCGGTAGAGGGACTCCACAAATAAGTCATCCCTGTATTAATCGCTGCTGTTGAAGGAGATACCCACGCGATTCCGTTTTTCAAAGTTCCTGCGTTTCCGTTTCCGGTAATATCAGTTGTAGTTAAACCGGCGCCATTATCCAATCTCCAATAACTTACTAAATTTGTTGCATTCGTTGCAACAGGAACATTCATATTCGCCGATAAAGTTACTGCGTTTTGAGCAGTATTCCATATTCTTATTTCATCCATCTCGCCCGTATAATATCCGGTTCCGTATCTCCCGAAATAAAGAGGTTGTGTAGTAGTGCACGCGCCGGGCGTACCTGTCCACGCCTGTGAATCCTTCAGCACACCATCTACATATATACTTAGACCTGAAGCATCGACTGTCATTCCGATCTGATGCCATAAATTATCATTAATCAAACCACCATCAATCGCATGACTTCCTGCACCAAAATCAAAACAGTAATTCGAATTATCCGCAAAATAGAAGGCATAGACATGACCACCACTCATAAAAATATTATATCCATTAAATGAGCCAGCTATATACTTAGAGATGATGCCATAACTTCCGGTTCCCGCAGATGATGTTTTCACCAAAGCAGAAACAGTCAGTGGATAAGCATTTAAGGACGAGGCATTTGCAACTTCAACATAATCATTTGAACCATCGAAGCTCAATTCTGAGCCGGCTCCTGCATAAAGTGTGGCAGGTGAACCACTGCAAATCGAAGCGGTCGTTGTCGCTGAAACGACAGTAGGTGTTCCACAAGGATCATATTCAAAAGCACCAATATCTGTAATTCCATGTCTTGCAAAACCCCGTTGATCTGTTACGGGCGCACCTGTATCGGTACCGCCATTAATAGCCGGACTGCCCGCTTGTAAAGAAATGGTTTGAGTGTGACCACCGTTATCGGCAAGTGTATTTAATAATGGATTGCCGGTGCTTACATTGCTGCTGATACCATTAATGCCATTGGTCCTCCTCCCATTAATAATAGAATAATACGCATCAACAGTGCCAAGATTATCCAAATCATCATCCGCTGTATTTCCATAAATAATTGTATTTGTGATCGTACAATGATCATAAGTGCTGATACCTGCT
>JAHEYM010000307.1 GCA_023251595.1 Bacteroidota bacterium | reverse complement strand
TGAATTGATGAAAAAACAATTAAGCGAAGCTAATGAATTATCCCGATACATTGAATTTACATTTGGAATCTGTTTTAGTGCCATCATGCAAGCAGGTACACTTGCAGTTCAGGAAAAATATGCTGAAGCAGCAGATCTTTGTTTAAATGTATTTCATTCATTGCCGGAGAAAGGGTATTCCACATTTAAAGGTGGTTTTCTCTCACAATATACTTTTGCAATGTTGATGTTGGATCGGTTGGAAGAAGCAGAAAAATCACTGCCAAAGGCGCTCGAATTCACACGTGAATGTGGTGAAAAAGAACCTGCTATACATATATGTATGACATCTTCAATTTACTTTAAAATGAAAAACGAAAGTGAAAAAGCATGCAAAATATTAGGAGCGCTCGATAATTTTATAACAAGTGCACAGTTCCCGCTTTCGGGTTTATTTCTGTTTTATTATACCAAGGGAAAAACAAGGTTACTCGGAACTCATCCTGATCCTCAAAATATGAAATGGGTTGAAGAAGGAAAGAAAATGAGTTTGGAAGAGGGAGTGATATATGCTATGAAGTGATTCCTCTACTTCCCAAACTTAGGGCACGACGCGCAGGTCACTATCTTAAATTCCGTTCTGCGATTTTGCTGATGTTGTTCTTCAGTGCACGGCACTCCATCAGAGCATCCATTCACAAGTCTTGTTTCACCATAGCCAACTGATATAATACGGTTCTTTGCAATACCTCTTTTTAATATATATGCAACTGCAGAATCGGCTCTGCATTGGGAAAGGTCTAGATTGTAATCATTACTGCCACGACAATCTGTATGGGAGGATAATTCTATAATCATATCGGGAAAATCATTCATGAGTCGGAGAAGTCGGTCTAATTCTTCTGCTGATCTTGGTTTAATATCACATTTATCATAATCGTAATATATTTTATCTAAACGAATCTCCGTGCCAACTTCGGGTTGTTGCATACTTAATTTAATTTTCACAAATAAATCTTTGCTTCGATCAAGGCCTTTCGTTGTTTCATGAATTGCTTCACTCGACAACCAACCCTGTTGCTCCCCGCTGACTTTAAAATCACTCGCCTGCTCAAGTTGGAAGAAAAATTTTCCATCTGATTCAGTTATATGACTATTTATTTTATGCAACGTAATATTTTCGCAGGTAACTGTAACTCCTGCTACGGGTTTATCATCACGACTATTTATAGCCACCCCATACAAAGTGAATCTTGGATCATTATGATAAATTGTTTTTTCAATTAATTCGTTTTTAAATTCGTCTTTTCCAATTGTTGCAATTGTTGTTGTAATATCATTCAGAATTCCCTGAACTTTATAATTATCAGCCGGAACTTCATCAAAAATAACAACGCCATTGGTATCCGTCATTCCCTGAAAAACAATATTTGATTTATCGTCCTTAAGCTTTACAGAAACATAAGGTAAAGGGATAGATGTATATTTATCCAACACTTTTATTTTAACGGTAGTATTGCTTGCTTTCGGGGTAAGAACCACAGGCGAAGGAACTACTGTATTCTTTTTTGAAAAGTAAGCAATATCATCAGTCTCAGGTGTTCCGAATCGATTGGTAGATATATATCCGCTTTCCAAATTATTGTTTGTTGAAATTGCAAAATCGTCATAACTAGAGTTTATTGGTGCTTTCAGGTTTAAGGGTGAAGAAAAGTTTGTCCCTTCATTTTTCGAAACAAAAACATCAAGACCGCCTAAACCTGGAAGTCCGGCGGATGCAAAATATAAATTATTTGAATCATCAAATGTGGGAAACAGCTCACTCTCTGAACTATTTAATATAAAGATATTAATTGGTTCTGACCATGTATTGTCAGATTGTTTAGTACAGTAATATAAATCCTTACCGCCTTTTCCACCTGGTTTGTCTGATGCGAAGACAATCATATTCCCATCTTTTCTTAATGCCGGATGCATCACATTGTATTTAATATTATTAAATTTGAACAGGTTAGTTAATTGCCACTTTCCGTCTTTCACTATTGCGGAGGAAATCTGCATTTTTGTGGTATTTACATCATCTTCCTCAATAGATTTTTTGTTTGTTGTCGTAAAATACATGAGTGCATGATCATTGGAAAATGTTGCTACACCATCATTATGAGAAGACATAATTTCTTCAGCAAAAGGAGTGAGTTTGGTAAAACCTGAATCCGTAAGATACAATTTAGTATATCCTCGCCCTGTCCAATCGTTTTTTGCACCGTTCAAACTTTCTGCGGTTACTATTAAACCTTGGTTAAAAGTTGTAGTAAAAATAGATTGACTATATTGTGAAGTTTTATTTACAACATTATAATCATTGATATGCGAATTCAATTCACCATATATATCGATCGATTTGATCTGGTTGTCTGCCTTTTCTCCCGGATTTTTAGTTTGATACTGAACAGCAAATTGTTTGGCGTCAATCAGATTTCCACTTATCCTTAATAACTGAACAAGATCATACCAATCCTCCGGCACTGCTTCTTCAAGCTTTATCAGTGACCTGAATGTTTCAATAGATCCATTTATATTATTAGTAAACTTATAGGATAATGCAAGCTTACGATTAGCATCGTAATCATTGGGGTTTTTCTCAATAAATTCTTTATATAATGGAATCGCCTCGCTGTAAGCATAAAGTTTGAACTTTTTATCTGCCAGCGATTTTTGCGCAATTGACGAAATACTACAAAGACACAAAATTATTAGAATCAACTTTTTCATTGTCATAATTTTAAAGTCTGATACTATCAGTTCTGTCGGGGTTTCCCTTTTTGCCGAACGAATATCCCAAATAAACTTCGTGTGAACCGGAATTAAATGTTCTTAATTTTGAAATGGTCATATCATAAGAATAACCGGCATAAAAATTTCCGAATTTTTCTTTGATCGTAAAATTGAATGAATCAGAGGTTCTGTAAGAAATTCCCAAACCAATTAATTTTTTGTACCAGAAATCTACTGCTATATCTGCTTCAAGAGGAGCAGCATTTACGTATTTAAACAAAAGTGCGGGACGAAGTTCAATTTCATCATTAATAATTACTCTGTAACCACCGTATAAATAGTAGTGAGGTTTAGAGACGGGAGATTGAGCTGTTGCTGTTTCAAAAGCGACCAATTTGGGAATACAAAATCCGATGTACAATTTTTTCGTATAATAGAGTGCTCCAACTCCAACAAAGGGAATAGAGATTTTATCATTTGCATATAAGGGGTCTGTCATATCTACATTAGAAAGTTTTGAAAAATCCGATTTCAATGTATATATACCACCTTTGATTCCGAGAGCTATTGTCCCGGTTTCACTTACCTTTACATGCGATGCAAGACTTAGATCAATATCCGTACTTTTTGTAATGCCAATTCTATCACTTACTATGGTAAGACCTGCCCCAAGCTTCTTTTTAATGACATTGCCTTCACCATTAAAACTAATCGTAGTTGGAGAACCATCAAACCCAACCCATTGTTTACGGTATCTGAGGCTTGCGCTCGCATCGTCGTTCGAACCCGCGTAAGCCGGATTAATTTCCAAACTACTGTTAAATTGGTTAAGCGTATATTGTGCCTGCTGTTGTGCTTTTGAGAACACTGAACAACAGACCATCGATAATATTATTAATTTTTTCATTTTTCGTATTTTTTATATTTTAATATCTTATATCGACATAAATTCCTTTTTTGTTTCCATTCGGGAGTTCAAGAATTATAAAATATGTTCCCTGAACCAATTTCGTACCGCTGTCATTCACTCCCTTCCAATCATTTTTGTAATCATCGCTATGATAAACCATGTTGCCCCACCGATTGAGGACTTTTATAGATATATAGTTACAACCTTTAGAGTTCAGAATTTCAAACACATCATTTTTTCCATCGTCGTTTGGTGTAATACCATTTGGAATTGTCATGTTCGAGAATTGACAACAGGTAACAGAATCGCAATTGCAACCTCCGCATTTAATCATTGGCAAACAAATTACACCCATAGAATCCGTACAGCATTCAGTAGCCGCAAGTCCGTGAATCGGATCATAAATTCCATTATGACCGGTGAGATACATACAGAATGTGGTGAGATTAGTATCAATAGAAAGAATGGTCACAGTATATGGACCACCCGTTCCGGCAACCGGAATTGGGGGATTAAGCTCCATGTGATTCGAATCAAGAACTATGCTTACATCAGGCGTCTGAAAGTCGATCTGAAATAAATTGAAAGGAGAATTATTTTTTACATAAAATGTGTATTTTATATTTGTACCTGAACAATACAGTGAATCATTTACAATGTTTGCACAAGTTGGTGGAACAAGCTGACAATCCAGATTCAACGTATCTATACATATAATAACACCCATGCTATCCAGAATATTTATAAGAACTGTATGTGGTGAAGCAGATGTGCCCGTTAGACAGAACGACGCAAAATTCTGGTAGAGACCAGGCGAAATACCACCTCCCGGTGCTTTAATTTTTATATGACTACTGCCAACAGGGGCCAATATATTCCATCCTGAAAGCAGAGCAAACTGAGTCCCTCCAATTCCGAAAAATTCCATATAAGCAATCTTCGAATTGTAATAATTATTAATCAGATTAAGATTATAACAGCAATTTGATGGATCGGTTTGGGAAGCGGTCACAAATAATCCATCACAAGGATCGCAGTGTGGAATTGTCAGACAATATGGAATACTATCCATACAACACCAATTTGGATAAGGTCCCTGATCACTGGGAACTGTATTCTGATCGCAAGCGGAAAAGAAGAAACATGCTGAAGTTGCATTATTCGATACAATCAATGTTGTATTATAATATGGAGAAGTTTGTCCGGGCAATAAATCCGCGATCGGAATAAACATATTTGTTGGAGTTACCCCAACCGTTTGAGAATATAATGTTAAACCACGCATTGTAAATGTGGAATTGTTTTTTATTTGGAACTTCATTTTCACCAGACCTGAATCACATTGAGCTGATAAATCAATCATAGCGACACAAGAAGTATCAACCGGAATACCACAGCCGGAAACATCAATTAATTTCGTACAAATTGTATCGTATTGAGGAGCGGGTCCGATGAAGCTTACAATGAGTTGATCAGCGCCACTGCCGGTAAAACATATATTTCCGAGTGTTTGAAATCCGGAAACTCCGTCGAGAGGAATTCCGGTCGAACCAATTATTTTACTAAACACAACCTGAGTAGGCGATTGATAAGAGATCGCACTCCAATTATTACCTGAAGAAACATTTGCGATGGTCAATGTATTCGTCGTAATCGAAATTCCTGAAAAATAAGAATTACTATATTGGTTGGAAATTTCAACCAAATAACAACAGCCTGTATCCGCAGTTAATCTGACA
>JAHEYM010000306.1 GCA_023251595.1 Bacteroidota bacterium | reverse complement strand
GGAGAGATGTTAGTTTGACTCCAAACCCTGCGAATAATTTACTGAGAATTACTTCGTTGGTTTTGTTGAAATCGATTTCTCTTTTTGATGTTACGGGACGAATAATTTATTCTCAATCTCTTTCGGGAACTCAAGAAAATATTGATATCGCTCAGGTTCATGCCGGAAGTTATTTTGCAAAAATTGTGTTGAATGATAATTCAATGTTATTAAAAAGAATTGTTGTAATGAAAAAATGATGCCCACACTGAGAAAGAAATTTGCTCACAGATCGCACAGATTTTCACAGATTAAAAATTGAGAATTCCTGTCTTTTGTGTTCTACTTTGTTTTGTGAAGCTCACCAATGATTTTGCTACGGAAAATACCGGTAAATTTCTTTGCGGTGTAAAAAACGGGAAAATTCGATAATGTCATTGTTCAGGTAAATTCCGATTCTATAATCTCCAACCCTTATCCGATAAGCAAATTTATGTCTCTTGAGTTTTTTGAAATTTCGTATTTGGGATGGATTAAATGCAGATTTTACTTCGAGAATTGCGACTTCAACGAGACTGCCTAATTTTTTATCGGTGATCTGACTGATCTCTTTTAAGAATTGTTTTGTGTAAACAACCTTCATTGTTTTTTACTCTTTATGTTACGAAGAGTCTTCATGATTGCTTCTTCTTCAACATAACCTGTTTTTCGACCTTCCATAATAGCTTCCCCTAAAGCATAGTCCTCCGCTTCTTCCACGGAAAGCTCTTTTGCCTTTAATCCCAGCCTTTTAGCGAGTTCAGTAAAGAGTTTAATATCCTGTTTCGATTTTATGTTGCCGATTACCAGATCCATTTTATTTAGTTTTGTAAGGCAAAGATACGAATTTCTGAAAAAATAAGTTGCTATCTGAAGTAAATAAAATGGAACGCTGATGACACTGATTAAGCGGATTGCCACTG
The DNA here is from genome assembly GCA_023251595.1 of Bacteroidota bacterium. GTDB lineage: Bacteria > Bacteroidota > Bacteroidia > AKYH767-A > JABDAW01 > JAHEYM01. The sequence goes on along the minus strand of JAHEYM010000306.1, from coordinate 4,472 downwards.
ATAAAAATTAGCACTTCAAAAATCATATTTAATCAGCTCGATCGGCGTCATTTGCGTTCTAAAAACGAATATCCCTGTAATTCTCTTCTTTCAAATTAAAGTATTCGGGATTCAGATCGCTGTTTAATTGTATTTCCCAACGTCGGAGAATGAAGTTTTCCTTCACCATAAATCCCTCATTGTTTTCGAAATCGATATCCTCCTGATTGCAGAGAGTGATACTCTTTTTCTCTTTTCCCATTGAAGAAAGGAGCAGCGATTCCATTGGCAGTGACCATTCCGGAACCGGAGATATTTTATTTGTAATACATAATTTACTGCCCTTGTCTTCTTTTTGGGCTATATAAATTAATGATCTAAGATTTTTTGATCGCTCAAGGAACGATTTGCCATTTATCACCGGTAATACCAGAACAAATGTTAATATTGTAAACAGAACAGGGTAAATAAATTTTGTAAGGGCAGAAAATTTTCTGCCTTTACAGAAAACTTCGCAAAAGAAAATGGAGATCACAACCGGAACCAACATTTCATAATACATGGAAGCTTCCATGCCGGCTTGCGTGATATTAATAAGAAATATACTTCCCACGAAAAACAAAAAAAACAAAATAAATCTTGAATATAATTTCTTCCTGATAAAATATATACATGTAACAATCAGCAACACCAACACGATTCCATAATGATAAAGCCATGCACGTAAAACAGACCCAAGATTTGCAGCAGAAAAAGTATCGGTATAAGCCCCGGCAGTCAGGAACTTCGACATCGTCGAGAATTTATTACTCTCATAACTACTGGAGAACTGCCATTTCACCACGACCGGGATCATCAACAGAAAAAGAAAGAGCAAAAGATACCGGTAATTTCTTTTCTCCTGATGTATAAAATGATAGAGTACCAGAAAAAGATAGGATACGACAACGAGAGGATGTGAGAAAAATACGAGTAACGAGACTACAATTATTGCTGCTAATCCCAATTTCGATTTATACATATCATTTTTCAACAAAGCATAAAATAAAATGAGCATGCCGCAACCGTAATATATTTCATACATCGGTGAAAAATAAAACCACGGAATTACGATTGCATGAACGAAAAGAAGACTGATTGCCATCATTTCATCGCTTATCCAAAATTTAATAATACAGAAAATGAGAAAGAAATAAACGACGGGATTAAGGGAATTTAAAACAAGAATAATCTGAAGTGGCGCATGCAATTTCACGGCTAACCAGGGCAGCGCCTGAGAAAATGCTAATATTATTCTTTGATGTTCAATTCGAAACGCACCTTCATTAATTACATGAAAAAGATAATAGGAATTGTCGAGATAGGTACGTTGTTTATATAGGATTATTGCTAAGATTGCCGATACGCAGAATATGAATAGTTGAAAGGTTGAAGGGTTGAAAGGTTGAAGGGTTGAAGGGTTGAAAGGTTGAAAGGTTGAAGGGTTGAAAGGTTGAAGGGTTGAAGGGTTGAAAGGTTGAAAGGTTGAAGGGTTGAAAGGTTGAAAAGTTGAAGGGTTTGTTGTTGTTTTGTTAACCTGATCCTTTTTCAAATGAATAATTCTATTTGTTTATTACTCTTAATTTTAAACCCTTCAACCTTTCAACTTTTGCTTATGTTTTTTGTTAAGCCAAAAATGCCTTCAACTTTTCAACTTATCAATTCATCAACCTATTTCTCTTCCGGATGCAAAAACTTGAAAACAAATGCAGCAACCACGCCACCGGTTAGCGGTCCGACGAGATATAGCCACAAGAATTTGAGAGAATCGCCGCCAACGAGAGAATCCATCATAATCGGACCAATACCAACTGCCGGATTGAATGCACCACCTGAGATTGGTCCACCTGCAAACGCCGCAGCCAGAACAGCAAATCCGATTGCAAGACCATAAAAAGAATTACCCATTGTTTTACTATGTGTGGCGACATTTAATACTACAGATGCCAACGCAAAAGTGAATAACATCTCGATGGCAAGTGGTTTTAATATATTTATATTCGTCACCGGTCGTGGTGAAAATGCTACGTGATGGAAAGACCAAACAAAAGCGGCTGCAGCAAATGCACCCAAAATCTGGAATAATATATATGAAATTCCATCGGTAAAACTAATTCTGTTCCGGATCATCATTGCGACCGTAACGGCAGGATTATAGTGTGCCCCCGAAATATGACCACCCATATAAACCATTACCATGAGAATTGAACCAATGGCGATGGGATTCCCCGTAAGACCAATCACAGTCACCAGGAAGAAGGTTCCAATAAATTCTGCAATATATTTTCGCATACGAGGGAGTTTGGTTTGGCAAATGTATGAAAAAGCTATGAGGTATGAGTTATGAGTTATGAGTTATGAGGTATGAGATATGAGGTATGAGGTATGAGATATTAGGTCTGAGCTGATGTTATTGCGAAAATATAATTGTATTATCAATATATCTACGAAAAATAACCACAAATATTTGTACTAAGAACTCATACCTCATATCTCATATCTCATACCTCTTTTTTCTCTATCTTTGCATTTCACTTAAATCAAAAAAAGCCATGTCTCTACAAATAGGTTCTAAAGCTCCGAATTTCAGTTTGCCTGATACGGACAAAAACACAGTGACGCTCGAATCACTTAAAGGTCAGAATGTTGTGTTGTTCTTTTTCCCATTTGCCTTCACCGGCGTATGCACGAAAGAAATGTGTTCTGTTCGTGACGACTGGAGTTTCTATACAAATATCAAGGCGAAAGTGTTTGGTATTTCAGTAGATTCTCTCTTCACACTGGGCAAATTTAAAGAGTTGAATAATGTTCCGTTCCAGCTCTTGTCTGACTTCAACAAAGAAGCATGCACCGCTTATGATAACCTAGTCCCTGAATGGGGAACCAACGGCTACAAAGGTGTTGCGCGTCGCTCGACTTTCCTGATCGACAAAGAAGGAGTTCTTCGTTATATGGAACAACTTCCGACTCCGGGCGATTTCCCAAATTTGGAGAGATTGAAAGAAGAGTTGACGAAATTAGAGACTGCGGTAGCTTAACGCCGCGTCCTCCCCCTGCCCCCTCCAGCGGGGGAGGATTTAAGGCAGATTATCCCTTCCAAGTCATTAGCAGCGCGAAACCCGTCCCTGTTAGAAAAGCTATGATTTTATAGAGATTGAATCGGTGATTTTCTGTCGATTCGAATAAAATCGTCGTCGAAATGTGCAGGAAAATACCGATCACCAAAGCCATTATCAAATCGCTATATTGGCTCATCTCCATCCATTGGTTCGTTGTCAGAATCTGACTTGTTGCAGCACCTGCGGGACCCATCATCGCAAGAATAACCAGAACCATGACAGATTTTTTGATCGTTACTCCTGCTTCGATTAGTAATGCAACGAGCGCCATCGAAACGGGCACGTGATGAAGAATAATTCCCAATAAGAGTGAGTTAGCAACTGCAGGATCGTCATATTGCTGGGCGAGAGGCATGGCTTCCAGAAATGAGTGGATGCAGAGTCCGACGAGAATTCCCCAGGGCAGATGACCTTGAGAATGCGCGTGAATATGCATGTGCCCATGTTCAATTCCCTGCGAAAAAAATTCGAGTAAAATCTGGATGAAAAATCCGCCGAGAATAAAAATACCTGTGAGAAAACGGAAATGTGCGTACACGTCGGGAATGAGGTGCATGATACATAATGCGAATAAATACGCGGCGCTGAATGAAAGCAGAAGTTTGAGATAAATTTCTTTTAACTTACGAAAAATAAATGCCAATGAACCGCCGGTGATGACTGCAAAAAACAGAAATATATAACCGTAAACTGGCATTGCGTATAGGTTCTAAATTTTTTTCGCGAAGATAATCATCCTCGGCGAACTATTTTCTATATATGTATTCAAATGATAATCGCCCCATATTTTTACAATATTAAAACCGCTCTCAGCGAAATATTCTTTAAACTTTTGAACGGGTATAATTTTTACCCTTTCTTCAAATAAAATCTGTTTTCCACTATCCTCAACCCGAATTAATTTAATTAGTTCATCTTTCTCCACTTTTCTCGAAATGGTGAATTTTATTTCGTCGATGATGATCTGTTCTTCAGCAACAAGATCGCGTAAAACATGATTGGGATTGAAATAATCGAGAACAAATTTGCCATATTTGCTGAGTGAAATGTTGGCTGATTTTAATATATTAATATTTTCATTCTCTTCCAGATAACCAAAGCTGGTAAAAAGATTGAGAACACAGTCGAAACACCCGTCACAAAACGGTTTCCGCATATCATGAACATAAAAATGCAGCCTCTCATTGCTTAAAGGTCTTGTATAGTCGATACTTTGTTGCGAGAGATCGAGTCCGGTTACATCAAATCCCGATTTATTCAGGTATATCGAATGTCTTCCCCGTCCGCAGGCAAGATCCAAAAATCTATAGGAAGACGCGGGTTTGAGGAACTGTA
>JAHEYM010000018.1:13153-18927 GCA_023251595.1 Bacteroidota bacterium | reverse complement strand
CGAATGTATAAGTGGAGACTCCTCCATTTACCGTTACATCAATTTCTCCGTCTTTTCCGGCACCGGTCGCAGAGGCGTCATCGCTCGGACAGCTCACGTTGAAGCCAAAAGAGTTTAGCGGACTTGATAAACTCGCCGTTAGGGCAGTTGGTTGCGTTAAAGTAATATTTCCCGAAACTGAGCAAGAATTTGCATCGGTAACAGTAACCGAATAAGAACCCGCTGCGACATTATTCAGATTCTGTGCGCTGTCGCCGTTCGACCAACTATACGTATAAGAAGGTGTGCCGCCGTTAACAGTGAGTGAAATATATCCGGAATTTCCGCCATAACATTTAATATTATAACCATTGGTTGTTCCACTTGTGGGATTGTCCGTTAAAGTTGCGGGTTCAATCAAAGTAACAGAAAGAGAATCCTGCGCACCCAAAGAATCGGTCACTACAACAGAATAACTCCCGGCGGCAAGACCTGTAAGATCTTCTGTAGTAGCCGAATTCGACCACAGAAAAGAGTAGGGTGTAGCACCGCCCGAAACGGTCAGATCGACCGTCCCGTTTGTGAGCCCTTTACACGATATATTATATCCACCCGGAAATGATGATTTGGTTGCAGAAAGGGAGAGCGGGGATTGGGAAAAGGAATTGAGAGAAAAAAGAAGAAAGGATAGAAAAATTAAACTGAATAGACGTTCTAAATAACGTCCTAATGGTTTAGGTAATTCGTAATTCGTAATTCGTAATTCGTAATTCGTAATTCGTTTGCGGGGATTGTTCTCATAGCATTTAGTTTTATTTGTTTAAAAAACAATTTATTTGGGGTACGGGGATGAAAAATGATTTTGTGAAGATAAGGCGTCATCATCCGAAATGTCCTCCTGTTGATAACTATTTATTTTGGGGTAGCTATATTAAATAGGAGTCTGGGAAGTCTCAGCAAGAACCCTCACATCGGAATTTCGAAGTCGAACAATTACGCAAACGATGCGCAGATTGGATTTTCTTTGTGGGTAAACGGTGCAAGTGACGTTGACGGAAGAATATGGAAGTCTGAAATTGAATTATCAGATATTGACATCAGAAAATGGAAGTTTGTAAATGAATCATGGGATATAGATAGTAGAACATGGAACATTGTAAATGAAAAATGGGGTATCGACAACGAAACATGGAAGTTTGTAACTAAAACAAATGAGTTAGAAATTGAAAAAATTAATGCTCGCACTGACGCAAATGAATCGCTAAGTAAAACAATTGATGCTCTCCGTGACGCAAATGAGTCGCTCGGCAAAAAAATCGATGCTCTCGGTAAAACAAATGTTTCGCTCGGCAAAACAATCGATGCTCTAGGTAAAACAAACGGTTCGCTCGGTAAAACAATTGATGCTCTCGGCGACGTAACAGGGTAATGGTCCTCTGAAAGCCCCGTCGTTGCTGAAAAAAATATTTTCATCACCCATTAAACATTTTGACTTAAAAGTACTCTAATAGATAAGGGTGTGCTATTAATCACCCTGAAAGGGTCAAATATGTCAGCGACGGACGAAGTCCATCGAAAGAAGAAAGAGAAACAGAGCGAAGAAAGAGAAATAAATAAATAAAATGTTTAAATGCACATAATAATATATAACAACATCCGTTTTTTACACATTAAAGAAAAAATAATATCATCACACAATAATAATAAAATAATTTGGTTATACAAACTTCAAAGAAAATAATCACACATCATAATAATAAAAACAATTCCCCGTTCATCAACCTAAATAAATAAATTCATACCTCATATATCATCACTCATTAAAACAGGAACTTTATAGAGAACACTTTTACTCATTAATCATTCTTAGTTCATAGTAGTAAAACGCCATCCTGTGGCTGGTTACGCCCCGTTCATTCACATTCTAACACTGAAAAAACGCTAGCCTTTCAATCGATAGGCGAAGGACGCAATTATGTAAAATTGCGTTTGTAATTAATTATTAACTCATGTAATTGCTAATCAATTATTAGTAAATGCTCATGCTTATCTATTAACTATATAGTTCATTCTCCTAATTCCTAATTCGTAATTTCTCATTAAATTATGGCACAGTATTTGAAGATAAATATAAATATATATTCACACTCTAAACCAAACTATATGGATAAAAAAAGATGAAGTAGTGCCCGACATTAAAAATCTATCAATTATTATTAACTAATTAAATTAAATTTAACACTAAAACACTAAAAATCATGAATTCAAGAAAAAGTAATCAAATCAACATGCTGAGATCTGTGCTGATGTTTTTATTAAACAACCAGATCGTAACTTCTGTAATTCCTGCGTTTACGTCTTTAATAGCGTATATGCAGAGCAAGCTGATCCTTATCGGTAACTTCGATCAGGTCCTGTTAACCGGAACAAAAGGTGTAACAAACGCAACAAAACTCAATCGTGAATTGATGACAAATTTTGCCGTCAAATTAGCAAATGCTATTTACGCACATGCCAATGCGATCGGTGATGAACAATTAAAGATTAGGGTTATTCATATTCCCTCACAACTGAAGAGGTTAAGAAAGGATGCTATTGCTGATGCATGCGATCTTATCGCGAATGTTGCACAATCACTTCTTTCTGAGTTAGCACCTTATGGTATCGTAATTACGGATATAACAAATCTTCAGACAAGTATCCTAACTTACGTTTCCTCAAGTGCGAGCCCAAGAAATGTAATCGTCAATAAAAAGGTAGCCGGCAACCAGGTCAATATAATTGTTGACGATCTTGAGAATAATATTCTTAAAACACAGATGGACCCGATCGTCAGAACTTTGTCCAATAGTAACCCGATGTTTGTTGAGGGTTATTTTAACGCACGGTCAGTTGTCGATCTTGGCAAAAACGTCACTAAATTGAGCGGCAGAATTACGGACAGCAAAGGGAATCCGCTTAAAGGTACTTCTGTGAGTATTCGTCTATATTCGAACGGAACTGTTTACAATGCAGTAACGGACTTCAACGGCAATTATTTCATGCAGAACCTCCTGACCGGGGATTATGAAATGACGGTGAGTGCGAACGGGTATCTACCTGTCACTGAAGATGGCGTTCATCTTGTCCCGGGTCGTGAAACGACTCGAAACATCCAGCTTAATGCGGCTGCATAGAAATCCAAAAAGGGTCGGAGAAATCTGACCCTTTTTTTTGACTAAGAAGATTGAGTTGATAATTTCCAATTTACCCTATTTCTTTTGCCAATGAAATCCCAATCCACCCGAAATTCTTAATTCATCGAGCGGAATAGATTCACCATAATCGGGAATATGAGTGCCATGAATATATTTTATTCCCAAAAACAAATTCATATATTTCCAGAAAAAATAATTTACTCCAATGGTTGTTGTGAGGATCGGCGCAACTTTTAGTTTAGGATTTAGAACATCGGTGGTTCCGTATGTGTAAGAAGTTTGTTGAACGCATGCAGCTCCGGGTTGTAAACCAAAATAATAATCTCTTTTGTTTTTCGGGAAATGATAAAATGCACCAAGCAATAAACTATGATTTTTCATAAATGGTTTATATTCACCCTGCGTCGTAAAGAAATAGGAACCATCTGCACGGATAGACGTTCTTTTATCGAAACACCATTCGAGTGTAGCATGGAAATAGGAATTCGATAATCCGCCATGATAAAACATATATCCGGGAGAAATTGTGGCTTGCATCAAACATAAATTGTTTAATGTAATTGGTTTGTCCGGTTGCTGAGCGGTAACAAAAACGGGAATAAATAAAAGGATCAATATTTTCAGGCAGCTTTTTTTCTCCATAATCTGAATAGTTTATAATCCATACTAAAAGCAAAAAATAAATGTCCTTCGAGATTGGTTCCTGTTTTTTTTACAAGCAGAACATCATTTCAATTTCTTTCAATTTCTACATCAGTTCCAATGTGCAACATATAATGTGCATCCATTGTAAAATCAAGATCTTTTGAGACAGGCAAGGTTCCACCAAAGCCAGCCTGTACTGCAAAACTATATCGCTCTAACCATTTCGGTCCGTTCAAATAATTATTACCGGATGTGATCGAAAATTTTGTGTAATCGATACAAATTCCTGCGAGCGGAAAAATTTCAACATGCGAGTTTGCAAGCTTTGGTGTAAAGAGTTGCGGCATCATCGAAAATCCGCTATGAAAATCGTTTCGTTGTGCGACATTATCTATATTACTGGTAATCCAATCAGCAAAATAATGGGAATTAAAATCTTTAGCGATCCGAATACCAAATTGACCACCGGCACCGGTTCCCGTGAATGATTTTCCATTTGTCCTGAACATTCCAAGACTGTTTCTTGCTCCGAGAGATAGATATCCGGTTTGGTCTCCGTTAATATCCCGGATATCCTGTGCTATTAACGACAGTTGGAGAATTGAAAAACTTAATATAAATAAAACCCTCTTTATTAATGAACCCATCTGAACATATTGTTAAAATGTTCTTCGTTAAAAGAAGCACTAAGTGCGAGGGTTCAGCTATTTAACGAAAAAAATGAATGAATATGATAATTCTTTTTCGAGATGCAAAGCTAATGCTTTTCCACTGACCCAGCAAGTAATCCGAAATCAAACTGCATGATTACTTTGGGTTCATGAAAGTTTGGCTCTTCGCTTTTAAGGAGAATACAAAACAAAAGTCCACCACTAAACCCGATGAACGTGGCGTTGTCATTGCGAGGGAGGAACGACCGAAGCAATCTCTATGTATATCGGACTGTAGACTCCTAATACGATAACAAATGCATGCTCAAATTTCGACTCTAACTTAAAAGAAATAACTAAATATTTGTTGGTAAATCTATCCATTCCGGATTCATAGAAATTATTAATAGTTCTTTCTTTTTACGACTTCCGGCTTTGATCTGTTTTTCCCGTTTGATTGCTGATTCAATATCTTGAAAATACTCGTAATAAACTAATTTATTAAGGTTGTATTTCGATGTGAAGCTATCTTTATACGTTTTGTTTTTATGTTCCCAAATTCTCTTTATCAGAGGTTGGAAGTCACACCGGTATATAAAACAGTATTATTATCATTTGTTATAATATAAATATATCCACCCTTAATAACCATGTGTCCAAAATAACATTTAGAATTGTCAATACCAAATTTCAGGAAGTCCGAAGCCCTTCGAAAGTACGATTGACTCCCAAAATGGCGGAAGGTGTTGCAACGCTGAAAACAAGAAATGTTTCATTTATTTTTATAAAATAGTATTCTGCCTCTGTGCAACTCAGTATCCTCAGTGGGCTCTGTGTTGAATTTTCTCAGCGACCAACGACTCCGAAAATCACATCAAGATTGGCTGAAAAAGACGGAATATCGATTCCTATCATTTGCTGAATATTATCTCTCCAGATTAATATTACAACACCTGCAATCGCGATCATGGCACCAAGACCGGCGCGCATCGTGATTTTCTCTTTATAGAAAAAATAACCGAGTGGTAATACCATGACGGGTATTAAAGAAAAGATAGTTTGAGTAACGGAAACAGGCACTTTGGAAATAGAATATGCAGCAAGTGTAATTCCAACCACCGGACCGAAGATCGTTCCTGCCACCGCGTTTCGAATTCCGACTTTATTTTCAATCTTAAAAGGACGAATAATATTTTGAAGATTTCCACGAAGAAAACTAATCATGAAAATACTGACCGTACCGACAAAAATTCGTACCCATGCGGCATGGATTGGAGTCATTTGAACGAGGTCAGACTGCAAT
>JAHEYM010000018.1:0-13139 GCA_023251595.1 Bacteroidota bacterium | reverse complement strand
AAAAACAAGTCCGGCACCCTGACAAAGCGCGGCAAGAATTCCATATATAATTCCTCTTCTTTTATTGCCGTGGCTAAAATCTGTGAACGATGAAACATCTTCTTTACTCATTGTCAGCCAAAGTACGCCACCCACACTAATAAGAATTCCTATCAGTCCGATAAGATTCATCTGTTCATTCAATATTATAAATCCAAAGAGGAGTGCGGCGCCGGGTGCCAGCGTATTAAAGATGCTTCCTAATCGGGTCCCAAGAATCGCATACGTTGTAAATCCGAAATAATCGCCAAGGGTAAGTCCGACGAAACCCGATACACCGAGCCAGATCCAGTTTTGTGCCTGGGGAATGGTGAAGAGTTGGGCGAATGTACAGGAGGAGAAGAAGACTATGATAGATGTAATGAGCACCAGGGCGAGGATTAACCGAAAATGGTTGACGCTGCTCGGACCTAATTGCCTGGCGGCGGCAGTAAAAGGAAAAACACAAACAGTCCAGGAAATGGCGGTAAGAAATGCCATCATTTCTCCTGAATAAGTATGAAGAGCTCCGCCCATTAATAACATACTCCTTGTTTTTGGATTAAGAAATATTAAAAATTGAACTTCCGATTCTTACCATATTACTGCCTTCTTCAACGGCAATTTTATAATCGCCCGACATCCCCATCGAAAGAATGGAAAGGTTGTGTTTGTGTTTTAATTCACTATAGAATTTATGAAGACTGCGGAATTCGGATCTAACAAGAGTCTGATCCTCTGTCTGGGTAGCCATTCCCATCAATCCCGAAATTTTAATGTTCTGATAATTCTGCAATTCACACGAGTCAAAAAGTTCTTTCGCTTTATCAAATTTCATTCCAAATTTTGTTTCTTCTCTGGCAATTCTGATCTGAAGAAGACAGGGTATAATTCTTGAATTCTTTTTAACTTCTTTATCGATTTCCTTGAGAAGATTGAGACTATCGACCGAATGAATCAGCGAAATGAAAGGGGCGATAAATTTTACTTTGTTGGTTTGAAGATGACCAATTAAGTGCCACTCGATATCTTTAGGAAGTGCTCCTGCTTTCGGGAGAAGTTCCTGTACGCGATTTTCACCAAAAGTTTTTTGTCCGCAATGATATGCTTCGAGAATGGATTTTTCGGGTTGAAGTTTTGAGACGGCGACCAATTTCACTCCTGCAGGAGCCAATTCACTCGAAATGATTTTAAGATTTTGACAAATACCGGGCATCGATTCTTCCTAACCCTCGAGACTATGAACAACGAGGCCGCTTCGTAGCTTTGGTTCGAACCAGGTCGTTTTTGGCGGCATAATATTTCCGGAATCGGCGATGTCGATCAATTGTTTCATGGTGACGGGATATAGTGCAAAAGCTGCTTTCATTTCACCCGAATTAACACGTCTCTCCAATTCACCCAAACCACGAATTCCACCTACAAAATCAATTCGTTTATCGGTACGCAAATCATTTATATTTAATAATGGTTGCAGAATTTTTCTGAAAAGAATTGTTACGTCCAACACATCAATCGGATCATGATCATTAAATGTTCCGGGGCGTGCATCAAGAGAATACCAGTTCTGGTTCAAATACATTCCGAAATTATGTAGCTTTTCGGGGTGATGAATTGATTTGCCAATATTTTTCACAATAAAATTCTCTTCGAGATGTCGAAGAAACGCTTCCACTTCCATCCCGTTCAAATCGCGAACGACACGATTATAATCGAGAATTTGCAATTGATTATCCGGAAAGTGAACCGCCAAAAAATAATTAAATTCTTCTTTGCCGGTATAACCGGGATTCTGAATTCTGTATTCCTGGCCCACTAATGCTGCGGCTGCGGTACGATGATGACCATCGGCAACATACGTTGCAGGAAGTGATTTAAAATATCTTTTTAGATCCAAAATAGTACTTTCATTATTCACTACCCATATTGTATGAGAAATTCCGTCGTCTGTTGTGAAATCATATTCGGGAATTCCGGCAGTGATTTTATTAACGATTTCATCAATCTCCTTTACTGCAGGATATGCAAAGAAAACAGGTTCAGCATTTATTTTCGAAACGCGAACATGATTTTTCCGGTCTTCTTCTTTATCGGGGCGGGTGAGTTCATGTTTTTTAATGACACCATTTAAATAATCATCGACCGAAGCACAACCCATGATGCCTGTTTGCGGGCGACCATTCATGATTAATCTATATATATACAGACATTCTGATGAATCCTGAAAAAAGACACCTTCCTTCACCAGTTTCTCAAAATTATCTTTTCCTTTTTTATATATTTCGGGTGCATGAGAATCATGTCCCTTTGGAAAATCTATTTCAGGTTTCACGACATGTAAAAACGAGAATGTATTGTCGCCGGCTTCAACACGGGCTTCTTCCGTATCGAGTACATCGTAGGGACGGGAAGCAACAAGAGAAACTTTTTCTTTAACGGGTCTGAATCCTTTGAAAGCTTTTAAATCAGCCATATATAAATTATAATTGTTTAATATTCTTTATTTAAAAAAATCGATGACTTGTTGAGCGAGTTCAATTCCAATTCTTTCCTGTGCTTCTTTTGTTGATGCGCCGATATGTGGAGAAAGGGAGATATGCGGATGTTCCAACAATTCTTTTCTTGGTTTCGGTTCACCTGCAAAAACATCGAGTGCGGCGCAGGCGACCTGACCGGAGTTCAATCCTTCGAGCAAATCATCTTCATTCAGAACACCTCCACGGGCGGTATTCACGAGACAAACACCTTTTTTCATCATGGCAATTTCTTTTTTGCCAAGTACCGGTGGTGCACCTTTCGGAAATGGGACATGGAGCGTAATGAAATCGCTGTTATGAAGAAGTTCTTCAAAGGAAACACATTTCATTGTTAAGTATATAGATGAAGAATTACTCGTTTTCAGAAAATCAATTTCAATCTTCACCTCGTCGGCATATAATTCGAATGGTAGAATTTCCATGCCGAGACCCAAAGCAATTTTCGCTGTTGCCTGACCGATTCTCCCGAAACCGATGATGCCAAGTTTTTTACCACGTAATTCAATTCCTTCGGAATATTTTTTCTTTAATCCTGCAAAATTGTCCAGACCCGAAACAGGCATCTCACGGTTCGACATATATAAGAATCGGGACATGTTGAACATGTGAGCGAATACCAATTCCGCAACTGATTGAGAAGAGGCGTTGGGAGTGTTTGCAATTCTGATGTTTTTATATTTTGCATATTCAACATCAATATTGTCCAGACCTACGCCTGCGCGACCAATGAGACGGAGATTAGGTGCAGAATCGATTACTTGTTGTGTTACTTTAGTAGCACTTCGAACAAGTAAGGCATCGAACTCACTGAGGTTTTTTAATAATTCTTCTGGTGATAATTTTGATGTAGAAACTTCGAATCCGACATCTGTCAATAACTTTTTTCCTGCATCATCGATGCCATCGTTTGCTAAAATCTTTATCATATATAAAAAGTATAATTAAATTAATTCAATTTAAGAATGTCTTCGATCGCGGAGGTTACTTCAATCATATCATCCATGTGTAATTCACCCATGTGCGCGATACGGAAAGTTTTTTCTTTCAGATCGCCGTAGCCATTGGAAATCTGCATTCCTCTGTTACCGAGTTCCTTGTTCAGATCGGCAACATTGATGCGGCGTGTGTTATCTATACATGTAACTGTGAGGGATTCAAAACCTGGTTTAGGATAAATCTTGAAATATTTATTTGCCCAGTTGATCATAAACTCCGCCATCTCGAGGTGACGAACGAATATATTTTCAAAACCTTCCTTTTCCATCCTGTCGAGTTGAAAGTCGAGCGCGAACATGTGCGACAGCGAAGGAGTTGAAGAATACTGATGATCTTTTTTATCTATATATTTAATTAAATTTTTGAAATCGAAATAATACCCTTTATTTCCTACCACTTCAAATCTTGCTTCCGCTTTTTTGGAAACAGACGCTAACGCAAGTCCGGGTGGTAGCGCGAGTGCTTTTTGTGAGGAAGTGATACATATATCTATACCGAGTTGATCGACAGGTATTTTTGCTCCGCCCATCGAACTGACTGCATCGACGAGCCACAACACGTCCGGATATTTTTTCATTACTTCAGCAATTCCTTCGATGGGATTCATAATCCCGGTAGAGGTTTCGTTGTGTGTAACGCAGCAAACATCGTATTTTCCGGTGCTCAGATATTTATCAGCTGTTTCGGGCATTGTCGGATTCCCGGATTCTTCAGAGTGAAGATCGCAGGGAACGCCGTTCAGTAAACCTAAATCAGCCCATCTGTCACCAAATGCACCCACTGAAAAAACGATGGCTTTTTTTGCTGTAGAGTTTCGTATAGCGCCCTCCATCAATCCTGTTCCGGATGAAGTGGAGAGGATTATTTTGTTCTGAGTGAACATTAATTTCCTCATCTTCTCGGTAATTCTTCGTTGAAGATCAGAGGCGTCTTTGCTACGGTGCCCGATCATCGGAGTCGCCATTTTCGCTAAAACATCGGGGTGGACCATCGTAGGTCCCGGAATAAATAATTTCTTGAATTGCATAGAATAATTGACCTTAGAAAACGCGCCAAAGATACTAAAAAATGAGTGGGGTTACTCGTTATGAACAGGAATTTGTTTCAATTTTTCAGGCGGCTTTACAGTATGATCTTCCTTTGGATTTCGGGCGTCAATATCCTTCAACATGTTCCAATTTCCTTTTTTAAACTTGAAAGCATTGATTCGTCCATCGGGTCCATAATATTCAAAATTGTCTTTCTGATTCGGGTCTGAAGGAGAAAGACTATCGAAAATAATCCTTTGCGACTTTTCGTCAAAATGTAAAGACATTGAAAGATTGCTACTATAATTGAAAATTACGCGACTTTGTCTTTTTCCCGGCATCTTAAAGATAGCGAATCCGAAGGTCGGTTTGTTCAGTGTGAAGGAGAGCACATCAATAACTTTTGACATAACTTTGGCATTTTTACTGTGCCAGCCTAGTAAAGTGTAGTATGTCTTATCCTTCCGGTGCACGTCGATGATTTTGTAGTAAACAGCCCCGTACCACATTTCGGAACTAAGGCGTTGAAGGACAGGATTCGGGATCGAATCGGATTTGTCGATCAGATGGATATTCCGGTATTGTTTCTTAAGTGTATCGCGGACTATCATTTCACCATAGAAAGAACATTTTTGGTGATCACGAGACATCAAAGACCATGTAAGGATTCTTACTTTATGGTCGGCGGAGTAAAGAGAAGAAAGGTTCTTAACCGAATCTAAAGAAAATTCAAAGGAAAGGTCGGAGTCTAAAAACTTGCTTATCAGGCCGGAAAAAACAGCAGAAGATGTTTTCCGGATGCTATCCGTTTCGCCGGTAACTACTTTCTGCCCAATGATATGCATTGAATCAGCGATCTCTTTCAGAGATTGCTTTTTATTGTTCAGGTTTTGGGCGTTGAAAGAAAAAGGTAAAAAGAATAAGCAGAAAACGCTCAAAAGATGGAGGGAACGTTTCAACTCAATTTCCGTGCATTTTTGCTTTTTTCGCAAGCAGATCTTCTTTCGATTCTCTGTAGTTTTCGTCGTCCACACAGCAATCAACGGGACAAACCGCTGCACATTGTGGTTCATCGTGAAAACCGACACATTCGGTGCATTTGTCGTGAACGATAAAATACAGATCCATAGAAACCGGAGTCTGTGCTGCGCTTGCGTCAACGGAAGTACCATCCATTTTCGTTACGTTGCCCGAGAGGGTTGTTCCGTCAGAAAATCTCCATTCTGCTCCACCTTCATAAATTGCATTGTTTGGGCATTCCGGCTCACAAGCTCCGCAATTGATACATTCTTCTGTTATTTTAATAGCCATAATTAAAAGTGTTGAAATTGAATTTTACGAGCGCAAATTTAAACAATCTTTGCATAATTATTTTCTTTTGTATTAAAGAAATATGTCGAAGGAGGAAGCTGAAAAACTTTTAGTCGGGCTGGGAATAATCCTTAACCAGTGTTTGGGTGGTGAGGAAGACCCATCGGCCGTTGGGAAAGAGACGTTGAATGAAAGTATTTCGAAAACTTATGATTGTTGCCCTTTTTTCACCAAAAAAGAAGTTAATAAAGCAATGAGAGCCTGGGTTTTGGCATTAGAACCAACAAAGATCAGGAAGTGGATTTCGATGTATGAAAAACAATTTGCCGAGAATAGACAACCAAAAAGAATCGGTGTTATCATGCCTGGAAATGTACCTCTTGTTGGATTACATGATTTGATTTGTGTGATCATTTCAGGAAATATTTTTGTTGGAAAATGTTCGGGTAACGATCCGTTTCTGATTCCGGCGATTGTTCAGCTTTGGGGTGAAAAATTCCCGATTCTGAGAGAAAGAATTGAATTCGCGACGATTTTGGTGAACACGGAAGCAGTGATCGCAACGGGCAGCAAAAACAGTAACCGATATTTCAAATACTTATTTGGAAGTAAGGCGCATCTTTTCAGACAAAATCGGAACTCGGTGGCGGTTTTAAATGGGAACGAGAGCGATAAAGAATTATCCGGACTCGCGAATGATATTTTGGATTATTACGGACTGGGCTGCAGGAGTATTTCGAAGTTGATGGTGCCGGAGGGGTATGACTTTGCCGGATTTATCAGCGCTTTGGAGAAGTCTTGCCCCCCTGCCCCCCACCTGCCTGCCGAAACGCAGTGCAGGCAAGGAAAGGGGGGTGGATTGGATGATCCGCTTTTGAACAATCGCAAATATTTCAAAGCATTGTTGCAAATGATGAATATCCCAATAATTGAGGCTGGGGATATTTTACTGGTGAAAGAACCGACTCCGGTTTCGGGACCGCCGATCGTTGGTTATGAATATTATTCCGGCACGGAGCATTTATCGAATTTTTTGAAGGAGCTGGAAGAAACGATTCAATGTATTTCTTCTAGTGGACCAATTCCAGGCTTTCAAACAATTCCATTGGGGAAGACTCAGGTTCCGGAACTTTGGGATTATTCAGATGGGATTGATACGATGAAGTTTCTAGCCGATTGTTGACTCAAACCTAAACAGCATTTTTAAAAGTAAACAAATTTGTTTATATTTGCGGAATGGATCGTGAACTGTCAATAATCAAAGGAATTCATCCCGGTTTTATTTTGGAACGGGAGCTCAGGATTCGAAAGTTACGTAAAGTGGCATTTGCAGAGAGTTTGAATGAATTTCCACAAACTATTGTTTCGATAACCAAGGGAAAGCGAAGAATGAACACAGCCCTGGCGATGAAAATCGAGAACGCGCTCGGTCTTGAAGAAGGTTATTTTATGATCCTGCAGGTTTTTCATGATATTGCGGAAGCGAAAAATAATAATGAGAAATCGAAACCCGACCTTTCGAAATTGAGAATTATATTATTTTGGGATACTAAAATTCAAACGATAAATTGGTTCAGACAAAAAAATGCGGTGGTAAGAAGAGTATTTGAACGGGGCAACGAGACAGAAAAAAATGAGATCAGTCGTTTTTATGGTAAAAAAGTTATTAATGAAGTTTTAAATGGCAGATAATAATAGACTCTACTATAATAGTGTTACACCATTCTTGTTAAAAGTTTTAAAAAAACTTATGACAAGCAGAGAATTTGCCCCATTTAGATTGGTAGGTGGTACAGGGCTCAGTTTATATCTGGGGCATAGAATGTCGATTGATCTTGATCTCTTTACTGATGATGAATATGGTTCCATTAATTATCAATTTATCGATTCGTTTTTGAGGAGCGCTTATCCGTATGTCGATACCATTAATTATCCGGAGATCGGTAATGGCAAATCTTATTATGTTGGAAAAAACGAGGATGAGTGTGTAAAACTTGATATTTTATATACAGAAAAATTTATCGATAATGGCGTATTTACCGATCGGATTCGAATCGCAAGTATTGAAGAAATAATCGCGATGAAATTAGAGGTTGTTTCGGGAGGCGGAAGAAAAAAGGATTTTTGGGATATACATGAGCTTATGAATTTTTATTCTCTAGAACAAATGTTTGAATTTCATTCGAAAAGATATCCTTTCGGTCATGACAGAGAGTTGTTGAGAAAAAATTTCACGGAATTCTCGAAAGCTGATGAAGATTTTGATCCAATCTGTTTGAGAGGAAAACATTGGGAAATAATTAAATTGGATATTATTGATTTTGTGAAAGAACTTGAGTAAAAGTTAATTCAAAGCTACTTTTTTGCTTGGATTTCGGGGTATTCTCTTTAACTTTGCCCTGCGATAGAAATTCTATCATCATCCCCCTCGCATGAAAATGCGTAATTTTATCTGTAAATCTATGAAAATGAACTCATTTAGACGATTTCGTTCCTTGCTTTGGGTGCTCCCTTTGCTTTTCGCTATGCAGTCATGTATTAAGGACAATTTCGATTTCAAGAAGATCGGGGGCACGCAATTAGACCCGAACTTCGCTGTTCCATTGATCCACTCATCACTTACCATTCAAGACATTTTGAAGGCGGATACCAACGGTCTTTTCGTTGTGGACTCGAACAAATTCATTACACTTGTATATAACGGAACAATTTTCTCCATTACAGGCGATAAGTTTATCCCTGTTCCGACCCAAACCGATAATCAGGTCTTCAATCTGAGTGCGGGTCAGGTTACTACGCTACAAACAGTTAATACAGTTACTGCGCCCTACAACAGAACTTATAATTTCGGTTTTGGTGTAGGACCTGAGATCGACTCAATGGTACTGAAAGGTGGTAACCTGAATATCAGTATTAATTCGATGTTTGAACATTCGGGAACGATGAATATTTCGATCCCTTCTGCAACTTTAAACGGAGTTCCTTTTTCTCAAACTCTACCTTTAACTTATGCTTCTGTTTTGCCAGTGTTAGCTTCGGGGAGTTTCGATTTGACGGGCTATGATTTTGACCTAACGAACGGCGGCGCTTCATTTTCTCAACTTCCGGTTGTATATACATTGACGCTGAATAATTCGGGAAGTCCCGTTACCACAAGCGATCCACTCACTGTTAATTTGCAGTACGACAGTTTGCAAGTGCGAAAAGTGTTCGGATATTTCGGTCAGCTTCCATTGATTGTGAATACCGACTCCGCGAGGGTAAAAATTTATGATAACGCGATTTCAGGAACGATCTTTTTCGTGAATCCGATGATCGACTTCTTTGTGAGTAATTCTATGGGAATTCCACTGAATGCAAGTTTCACAAATATATATGGTCACTCCAATTCAATGGGCGATATTCCCATTACCGGTTCAGGAATTCCGAACCCTATTCCGATCGGAACACCATTGGTGATGGGCGTTACAGCATATACTCAATTCCATCTCGATACTACAAACTGTAATATCAGAACAGTTCTTGATACAGCAATCAAATATTTCGGTTATGATGTGAATGCGACTACAAATCCGCTTGGAGACTTACCACACCACAGTAATTTTCTCGCCGATACCAGTCGCTTTAAAGTGGATGTTTCTGTACAATTTCCATTATATGGTTATGCAGATGGATATATCGTTCAGGATACAGTCGCATTTGGCCTATTTAACTTTAAAGACACTTTGCAAATTTTCGATTGGGTGAAATTTAAAATCAACATCAATAATGGCTTCCCGATGGATGCTTTGGTACAGATTTATTTTTGCGACAGTAATTATGTGAAAATGGATTCTCTACTTGTACCGCTTGAACAATTAATTAATTCTGCGGTGTTGAATTCTTCAGGAGTTGTTATTGCACCCACCCTGAAAACCACGCAAGAGACATTTTATAAAGAAAGAATTGATCGGTTGCAAAACGCAAGAAAACTTTTAGTTCACGGTGTGCTGCAATCTACAAACGCTCCGAACCAGAATGTTAAAATATATTCTTATTACAATCTGGATGTAAAGATTGGGGTACAGGTTCAATTTAATTATACTTTAAACAAACAGTAAATTTATATACATTGAAAAAAGCACTACAAATTATACTTATTTTATTTTTGGTGAAGACAACTTCTGTTGTCGCTCAGTATGATCTAACATTAGATAATATGGAGCGGATTCCCCAGGTGATGTATGGAAATCCTGCGCGAACTCCTGAATCCAAAATGTATCTCGGACTTCCGATACTCTCATCGGTTTATTTAAATTTTACGAATACCGGATTCAAATATTCTGATCTTATCAGCCACACTTCCCCCTCCGGAGTCACAGACGATTCGCTGCATCTCAACATAGATAATATGTTGGGGAAATTAAGTAAATATAATTTTATCGGGGCAGGATTGAATACGGATTTATTTTCATTCGGACTCCGGTTAGGAAGTAATTTCTTTCGTCTCGGAATTACGGAGAAAGTTCAATTTAGATTTGGTTATCCGAAAGACTTTATGAAATTTGTGCTTAAAGGGAATGGCGCATTTCTCGGTCAGACCGCGAGTTTCAAAGACTTCGGTGTAGATGCTTCGCATTATCGCGAATATGGTCTGGGATTTTCCAGAGATCTCGACCCTAAACTCACTGTGGGTGTTTATCTGAAATATCTGTACGGGATGGAAAACATCAACACAGAAAACAGTGATGTGAGTTTGACCACCGCCGAACAAGACTTTCAACTCACCTCACTTGCTACCTATCGCGTCAACACATCTTACCCGACTTCGACCACAGTAGATGATTCAGGAGTTGTACATACGAAATATGATATGGGAAATACTCATTCTTATTTATTTGGAAGTGGAAATCGTGGTTTTGCTGCTGATTTTGGCGCTGTATATAAATTGAATGATCATTTTGAATTCACAGCTTCTCTATTAAACCTCGGATCTATTCGCTGGAAATCAGGAGTTACTAATTATTCCGCAACAGGAGCGAATGTTAGTTTCGACGGACTTGATTTCAGCGCATATCTTGGTGACACTTCAACTTCCCAGCGTGATTCAGCCCTTAAACATCTTGGTGATTCACTTTCAGCACAGTTCAAACCGACTACAACGTACGAACCCTACACCACTAAGCTTAGTCCTCAGATTATGCTCGGCGCAAATTATTATTTAAGTGAACACTATTTTGCCGGAATACTTTTAAGAGCGGAATTAAATAAATATGTATTCATGCCTTCAATGACGCTTTCCTTTAACGGCCGGCTCACTCAGCTTATGAGTGCATCTGTGAGTTATTCAATCCTGAATAAAAGTTATAATAATATAGGTTTTGGTCTCGCTTCGACAATAGCAGCTCAACAATTATACCTCGTAACCGATAATGTTCTCGGAATGTTCCTTCCTCAGAATGCCAAAAATATAAATGTTCGTTTCGGATATATATTTGTTTTTGGGCATAAGGGTTTGAAAGTTGAGAAACCAAAACCTATTGATAAACCAATTGATAAACCAAAGGTTACTCCTCCTGTAAAAGCAACGAAAAAAGATAAGGACGGAGACGGTATTTTGGACGAAGTTGACAAATGTCCTGATACCCCTGGTCTCGCGATATTCCAGGGATGTCCGGATACCGACAATGATAGTGTTCCTGATATTGAAGACAATTGTCCTGATGTGCCCGGTTTAGTATCGATGAAAGGTTGCCCTGATAAAGATGGTGATGGAATTACTGATAAAGAAGATAATTGTCCTGATGTAGCTGGTCTCGCTAAGTACCATGGTTGCCCCGACACAGATGGCGATGGTATTATTGATAGTGAAGATTCATGCAAAACAATTCCGGGAACCGCATTACTGCATGGTTGTCCTGATCGTGACGGTGACGGAATTACCGACTCTGAAGATCAGTGTCCGGATAATCCGGGACCGATTATTTTCCATGGCTGTCCTGACAGCGATGGTGATGGAATTCTAGATAAAGATGATGAATGTCCTACCGAACCCGGTCTGAAGATTTATCAAGGTTGTCCTGACCGCGATCTTGACGGAGTTCCTGATAAATTCGATCAGTGCCCGGATACTTATGGCTCTAAGGAAAATCATGGTTGTCCGCTGGTTGAAGTAAAAGATACGCTGAAAACAGCAAAACTGACTCAACAAGAACAACAGGCCCTGAAGACAGCATTTGAAAACCTCAATTTTGAGTCAGGTTCAGCTGTTATTCGTGGTTCATCTCTCGGATCACTAGATACTCTTGCGGAAGTGATGAAGAAGAAACCTGAACTCAAACTGTATATTGCGGGTCATACCGACAATGTAGGAGATGCCGGGTACAACCTGCAACTCAGTCAAGATCGTGCAAATTCAGTGAAAGTATATCTTGTCTCCAAAGGTGTGGACGGAAGTAAAATAACCACCGAAGGGTTTGGACTAACCCGTCCTGCATTCTCTAATGATACCGAGGAAGGACAAGCGAAAAACCGGAGGGTTGAATTGAAATTGACACAATAGAAGAAATTACATATACCGGTCAATGGTAGAGACGTTGCTTGCAACGTCTCTACTTGTATATCAGAGTTTTATTCCTTATTATTGTGACGCATTTTGGAAGATCTGCGCCTAAATTAATTGTGATGAAACATCCTTACCCGGCCAAAACTTTTCTGCTCGTCATCATGCTTTTCTTTTTCAGGGGTACAAATTACAGTCAAGTTGTGATTAATGAATTTTCGGCTGCGAATGTTGCAACGGTATTGGACAATTTTGGACAATATGAGGACTGGATTGAATTATATAATACAGGCGCAGTGCCAGTGAATCTGAACGGTTATTATCTCAGTGACCATGCAGGAAATCCGATGAAATGGATGATAAGCGGAGCAACAATCCCTGCAAATGGGTATCTACTCTTTTTTGCATCTGGCAGAGATGTGGTTGGCGGCGGTTTTTATCACACTAATTTCAAGCTTACTCAGACTCAGAACGAACAGGTCATTTTTACAAATTCCGGAGGACAAATTCTCGACAGTATGACCATTCGTCCGACTCAGGCAAATCATTCGAGAGGAAGGGTAACAGACGGAGCCTCAAACTGGGGTGTTTTCGCGAATCCATCGCCCGGGAGTAATAATGCAGGCGCATGGCTGGAGTATGCGGGTAAACCGACTATGAATCCGGGAGCAGGATTTTATCCATCTGCAGTCAGCGTTACGATGTCAT
>JAHEYM010000305.1 GCA_023251595.1 Bacteroidota bacterium | reverse complement strand
GAAGAAGATTACGAATTGAATCATTATATTTGCACCCCTAACTTAATTCCACACCCATGAATTTCATTGTTTCCAGCAGTTTGCTACTTAAGAATCTGCAATCTCTCAGCGGCGTATTGGGCACCAACAACCCGCTTCCAATTCTCGATAATTTTTTGTTTGAACTCAGAAAAAATGAGCTGATTGTCTCGGCTTCAGATCTTGAGACAACGATGACTTGCCGAATGACAGTCGAATCACAGGAAGCCGGTAAAATAGCAGTCCCGGCTAGAATTCTGCTCGATATCGTGAAGTCATTTGCTGAACAACCACTGAATTTCAAAACCGATACAGCAACTTTCGCAATCGAAATAAGTAACGACAACGGTCGCTACAAACTATCTGGTCAGGATGGGGAAGAATTTCCTAAAATTCCAGAAATGGACGGTGGAAAATCTTTTGATGTTCCCTCTAAAGTTTTGAATGAGGCGATCAGCAAAACGGTTTTTGCAACTGGAACAGATGATATGAGACCCGTGATTTCAGGAGTATTATTTAAGCTTGGAACTGATCAGGTTACATTTGTTGCTACCGATGCACACAAATTAGTTCGATATACCCGCAAAGATGTAAAAGCGCTCGCCGATGTTACATTGATCATTCCAAAGAAACCTCTGAATCTGCTCAAGAATGCACTGCCTACCGACGACTCGGAAGTGAATATGAGTTACAATGATTCAAATGTCTTCTTTGATTTAGGAAGTATCACAATGATTTGTCGCCTGATTGATGGTAAGTATCCTAACTACGAAGCAGTTATTCCGAAGGAAAATCCGAATAAACTAATCATTGATCGTGTGGCTTTCTTAACTGCCGTTAAACGCGCTGCCATTTTTGCGAACAAAACCACACATCAGGTTCGATTAAAGATTGTTGGTTCTGAATTAAATGTTTCTGCCGAAGATCTTGATTTTGCCAACGCAGCAAGCGAAAGACTCACATGCAGCTACGATGGCGAAGACATGGAAATCGGTTTCAATGCGCGCTTTTTGGTTGATATGTTGACGAATCTGGATGGAACGGACATTCGTCTTGAAATGTCAACTCCAAATCGTGCCGGACTTCTCCTTCCTATCGACACCGGAAAAGGTGATGAGGATCTGCTGATGCTCGTCATGCCGGTGATGCTGAACGCGTAACCATACTCCACGCTTCGGGTTTGGCGGCAAATAATATTTTTGTTCTGCTCCAGGTGTTTTCAAATAATGGTGAAGTGCGGTAGTTCTCCAGAGATTTTTCGTCTTCCCATTGACTTATGGTGAAAATTGTTGCGGGTGAAGTTATATCTATATATACATCAAGTTTCAGGCAGCCGGGAAATGTTTTGATTTTAGGTTCAACTTCACACAAAATATTTTTAAATTCTTCGACCTTCTCAGGTTGAAAAATCATCTTAACGACCCTAACGATCATTGAATTCTATTCTGATGGTTTCATTATAACTAAGACCTAGCAGACTGGCTGCAGGACCCAAAGCCATACCGATTTCGAGTAGTCCCTGAGAGTTAAAAAGGGCGAAAACATCTCCATTTGCAACATCGCCATATGATTCACAAAGTTTTTTAATCTGATGCTTCTGAGTTTTCATGGTTATGTGAAAAGCACGACCTTTTCCTATGCGGTTGAAAAGATCGCGAGAAATATTAGTCACCACATTTTCGAAACTATCTATATATGAAACTGCGCCTCGAATAACATTTTCATCATAAGTGGCGTAAAGCAGACTCCGAATGAGAAATGCATCCTTTGGAGTGCCCAAGAGACTCAAATCCTCGCCCCGAATGAGTGCAACCGCCGCAGGAATCATTACATCGAGCGTTAAAAAAGTTTTAGGTGTGTAAGGATATAAAGGCAACTGAACAATATCAGCAGTATGCGCTTCAAACATGAGCGAAAAGATACCGTTATCAACACCGAGGAAATACTGTCCGTTATGTCTGACCGCCAAAACCTCAACTTCCCGACTGGTATTTTCAAGTCCGATGATATGAATCGTACCTTGCGGAAATGAATAAGAGCAACTATTGAGGGTGTAAGCGGCTTCTATGATGTTAAAAAAAGGAATCTGATGCGTGATGTCAACGATCTCTACTCCCGGACAAAGCCCATACAGCGTGCCTTTGACGGCAGCGACAGGGTAATCTTTCAATCCCCAATCGGTAGTAAGGGTGATGATCGGCATTACAGACTTTAGTTTTATTTAATCGAGACTATGTGCATTTAACTGACTTGATTTTCGTTAATTTGCAACTTCGTTCAGGGACAAAAATAACTAAATTCAACCCTGTAAACCCGTCTTTACCACACTTGCTATTAACCACTTAATAACAACCACCCATTGAGAGAAGTTTTGATTCCGGTTGACATCGTCAATCCCGTAGAGTTTTTTGGAATAAATGACAGCAATCTGGAAATTATCCGCAAAGGTTTCCCCGGTTTGAAACTGATTGCGAGGGGTAATGAGATCAAAGCTCAGGGCGATGAGGACGAAATAAACAGATTCAAGGAGAAAATAAATCTTCTCATCGAGCATTATCATAAATACGGTGGACTTACCGATAGTACGCTTCGAATGCTGTTAACGAGCAGTGCCGAAGATGTGGTGAGGACTCAGCAAGCTGCTTCAGATATTTTAGTTTACGGTCAGAATGGTCTGCTGGTAAGGGCGCGGTCATTGAATCAGCGGAAGATGGTCGAGAGTATCGGTGCAAACGATATCGTTTTTGCAATCGGTCCCGCGGGAACAGGAAAGACTTACACTGCTGTGGCTCTGGCGGTTCGTTCGTTGAAAAACCGAGAGATTAAACGACTTATTCTTTGCAGACCCGCTGTTGAAGCGGGCGAAAATCTTGGCTTTCTTCCGGGCGATCTGAAAGAGAAAATCGATCCGTATCTCCGACCACTTTACGATGCACTTTATGATATGCTCCCCGCAGAGAAAGTAAAAACATATATAGATAATGGTATCATTGAAATTGCACCTTTGGCATTCATGCGCGGAAGGACGCTCGATAATGCTTTCGTAATTTTGGATGAAGCGCAGAATGCAACAGAGAGTCAGTTGAAAATGTTCCTGACGAGATTAGGTCCCTCAGGAAAATTTATTGTGACTGGCGACATCACCCAAATCGATCTTCCGATAAAACAACCGTCAGGTTTATTACATGCACATAAACTTCTCGGGCATATAAAAGGAATTGATTTTGTTTTCCTTGATGGGAATGATGTAGTGAGACATAAATTAGTGAAAGATATTATTGAAGCGTATAATTCGAGAGATGCAGGTGCGGCTGTTTGAGATGGTGCTAACTCGACCCTCAACCCCAGCCCTTCTCCCAAGGGAGAAGGGAGTCAAATTCCCTCTCCGTTTGGGAGAGGGACAAAGGGTGAGGGTCGAGTTCATACAATTTAATCAGTGTAAATCAGTCAAATCCGCGTCATCAGCGTTCCATTTTAAAAACTCTCAAATTAATTGAACAAAATATAAGATAACAAAATCTCCAAATCAAAAAATCAAAAAATGAAAAGTGTTCAAAGTACTTCTTATAATTTTCCCGGACAAACAAATTTCTATCGTGGAAAAGTTCGGGATGTATATTCTATAGGCGATGAAATTCTTGTGATGGTAGTGACCGACAGAATCTCAGCTTTCGATGTGGTATTACCCAAAGCGATTCCATTCAAGGGACAAATACTAAATCAGATTGCGGCGAAATTTCTGAAACTCACTTCCGACATTATTCCGAACTGGATAATTGGAATGCCACATCCCAATGTTTGTATTGGGAGAAAATGTGAGCCATATAAAATTGAAATGGTGGTGAGAGGATATCTCTCGGGGCATGCTGCACGTTTGTATAAGCAAGGTATCCGCGAAATATGTGGTGTTAAAATGCCGGATGGAATGAGAGAGAATGATCGTTTTCCTTCCCCCATCATCACACCAACTACAAAAGCATCGGAGGGACATGATGAAGATATTTCGATGGAAGAAATAATTAAACAAAATATTATTTCCGAAGTCGAATTGCAAAAACTTGCGGATTACACACTCGATTTATTCGAACGTGGAACGGAGATAGCAGCGCGACAAGGTTTAATTTTGGTTGACACAAAATATGAATTCGGCAAAAAAGACGGAACCATATATTTAATCGATGAAATTCACACACCCGATTCATCGCGATATTTTTATAGTGAAGGGTACGAAGAAAGACAGGCGAAAGGAGAAGAACAAAAACAACTCTCGAAAGAATTTGTAAGACAATGGTTGATTGCAAATAATTTTCAGGGAAAAGAAGGACAAACAATTCCCGATATGAGCGATGAAATTGTAAATGGAATCTCCGAACGATATATAGAATTATTCGAAAAGATCACCGGCGACAAATTTATCAGAAGCGAGGATACCGATCCGATTGCTTCGATCGAAAAAGCGGTGAGTGGGTATATAAAGGAGGGTGTTGGGGTGAGGGGATAGGGTTATAAGAAAAACAAATTTCCAATTTCCAATGTCCAATTTCCAATGTCCAAGGAAAGGAAAAATGTTAATTTATTCAATTATTTACTCGGACATTGGAGATTGGGCGTGGGACATTGGACATTTCTTTTCACTTGGACATTGGAGATTGGTCGTGGGACATTGGACATTCTTTTCCCCATTCATATCTTTTAGCAAAAAGATATGAATAAAAATCTCCCCCTCTAGAGGGGGTAGGGGGAGGAGGTGCATGATCTAAAGAAGCCGAACAGGATGGTGAGAATAAAATAAAAGTTTCGTGGGAGTGGTTTTCTATGAAGGTGAAAATTAGTCAGAATAAGGTTTTACTCTCATTTATCCGAAATGGTTTAACATTCACAAAATTCTGCCGTCCCTTGCCTGCCGGCACGGCGGAAGCAGACACAGATCCCCGAAAACGCATTTGCATTTCTCTAACTCTATATATATTGCAAAACGTTTTCGAGGATGACAACTCATCGCGCGGAAGGGCTAGGGAAAAAAGCATCCGTCTTGCCTCAGGCAAGACGGATGCTTTTTTCCCCTCTGTGACTCTGTGTGTATTGTCATCGCGAACGAAGTGAGTGACCCGTCTTGATTTCCGGACGGCACGGTGCAGTGAACAATGAACGAGTTACAAGTTTTCAATGTCCCATTTCCAATGTCTCACGTCCAATTTCCAAGTAAGGAAAAAATGTACAATTATATAATTTATTATTTTTTACTTGGACATTGGACATCGGGCGTGGGACATTGGACATTCTTTTAAACTTGGACATTGGAAATTGGGCGTGGGACATTGGACATTATTTTATCTCCCGATAACAACCCTTCCCCCAAAGCTCTCTCCTTTCTCCGACCTCACCTGCACATAATACAACCCGCCCGACAAA
>JAHEYM010000528.1 GCA_023251595.1 Bacteroidota bacterium | reverse complement strand
CTTCAGGTAATAATTCCAAAAGAACTTCTTCAATTTTTTTCAGCACCTTTTTTTCTATGCCATCGATTTCGTTGAACATTTTTTCCTGTTCATCGATATCGACATCTTCCGCTTCGGCCTGTGTTTTGAGATTGGCTATTTCATCGGTTTCCGTTTTGATGTATTCGGCAATTCGCGCACGGAATTCCACCGTTTTATTTCGAAGTTCATCGTTGGAAAGATTTTTATATCCGTCAAAGAAGTCGTTGATTTTCTGGACATAGGGAGTAACTTCCTTAACGTCGCGTTCCGATTTGGAACCACCGAACAATTTTGTAATTGATTTTGAAAGGGATTCGAACATGGCTATAAAAAGATATTTTCAGAGGGAGAACCTCTTTTAAGGGTTTCAAAAATAAGGAATTATCAAATGGGAAATTGTGACAAATGCACATCAAAAGAAATAGGACTTTTCAGTAAAAGGAAAGTTTTCTGATCATGTTACACTTGCTGCGTATGCTATTCCCGCATTAGCCAGGAACGAAGATTCTCGTAGTGAGAACGCTTCACGAAATTGCTGAAGATTTCAGCATAAGAAAAGAGATTTTTTCCGACAATAAAATTTGATTCATTCAGGCTGGAAAAATCGTGAGATGAAACGGTGAAATGAAGGCTTTCAAGAATCTTTTTTGCTTCACGAGCATTCGTTACGACTATATGAAGTTCTTTTATATTTCGTCTTGAAAGTTCGTAACCCTTTACAGAAAGCTGCTTCGTGATTTCGGTAGCATTAACCGGGCTCATACACGCAAACATCAAGACACAACCAGTCAGTGTTACCAGCAGTGGCAGACTTGTTTTCCCGTGTTTATATTTTTTTGACATAATGAGTGATTGAAATTACACATCAATTTTCATTCCGCAAGGTCTTATCTGCCAATGTTTCCGAAAAGATCAAATCATGCAATGGAAACAGGTGGAATTGACAGTGAAAAAGCGTCAATTCCGTAAAATGCACAGGTTTTGGTTTGGAAGCCAGTCTCGAGACTTCGGGAAGTCTTGGGACAAAGTTTTGGGCTATTTGAAAATTGAAATTGTAAGATTGTTTTTGAAAAGCCATTACCCAAAACCTCTTTCCATACTAGCATCCCAAACAAAACCCAAACCTCAAAAAATAAAAAAGGGAACCTTTTGAGCTCCCTGATTAAGGTAATTACCGAAATGTCTTAATACTCGTCCTCGTTAAAGAAAAAGTCCTCCTTTGTTGGATAATCGGGCCAGATCTCCTCAATGGTTTCGTACGATTCTCCTTCGTCTTCAATTTCCTGAAGGTTTTCGATCACCTCCATAGGTGCGCCGGAACGAATGCCATAGTCAATCAGCTCTTCTTTCGTTGCAGGCCATGGAGCATCTTCGAGATATGATGCAAGTTCTAGTGTCCAATACATAGTGAAAAATGATTTATTAGATGTTAATTAAAACGGTGAATTCAGAAAAATCTTATTTGACTGCCTCCACGATTTTAGCGGACTTTTAATTTCTGCAAAAGTAGAAATATATGAACCCGTCCGACGTGGAATGAAAATTTTTTTCCAATGATTATTTTTCTGAGAATCAGGGATTTAGGGATATATGAACAAAAAAAGGCGGTCAGCAGTCGGCGGTTAACAGTCGGCGGTCAGAATTTGACCCATAGTTTTTTTAAACCTATAAATTCAAATCAGGAATAAGACACATTTTTTTTGACCGCAAACTGCTGACCACCTACTGAATTCTCGGTTTCCACGGAATTTCCTCAGCGCCTAAATCATGTGATAATTTTCTGCTGAGCATAAATAAATAATCGGAGAGACGATTTAAATATTGAATTACGATTTCTTCTACGGGAAACTCTTCTGTTAAATGAATGGTGCAACGTTCCGCTCTTCTGCAAATGCATCTTGCGATATGGCAATGGGAAACAATTGGATGCCCCCCGGGAAGAACGAAACTTTTCATCGGCGGAACAATGGCATCAATCGCATCAATTTCCTTTTCGAGTTTGAAAATATCTTCCTTGTGCAATTCCGGCAATTTCATTTTTGATTTTTCCGGATCGGTAGCAAGGATGGAACCGATGGTGAACAATCGATCCTGAATTTCAATGAGAATTGCATTTACATTTTTGTCAGTGACGGTATCACGCAAAAGTCCTATCCAGGAAT
Organism: Bacteroidota bacterium; assembly: GCA_023251595.1. Taxonomy (GTDB): domain Bacteria; phylum Bacteroidota; class Bacteroidia; order AKYH767-A; family JABDAW01; genus JAHEYM01. The sequence continues at coordinate 3,256 of JAHEYM010000528.1, read as the reverse complement.
TCAGTTCGTCAACCGTTCCATATGCTTCAATGCGAATATGATTTTTTGTAACACGTGTGCCTCCTATGAGTGAGGTTTGTCCTTTGTCGCCGGTCTTTGTATAAATTTTCATTGCTGTACGAATTACGAATTTGTACGAATAGTTACGAATATACTAATTGCGTAAGATTGTTATCTAAGATAAACTTCAACATTTATTATTCAAAGGCACGAACTATTTTGTTAAGTCCAACAATTTCCTCATCACTAAATTGTTCATTGTGTTCAATATAATAGTCCTCTTCTAATATTTTCAATTGGCTTAAATATGCTTCATCATATGGAACATTATATTGCACGCTACCATTTTTAAATATGTCAAAATCTGAACTACTCCAAGACATTGAAGTACGTTTTGATCTGGTATTTGTAATATACCAATGAAATCCTCCGATGCAATATATTTTTGAAATGTTGTCTGAAAACTCAGCTAAGGATACAGCGATTAATTCATTTTGGCCTAATAAATGTTTTTGAGAATTAATTTCGCCGAGCGTTCTTCTATCAATATAATCATTCTTTACCAAGTTCACTACTGCGGGTAACATTTCTTCCTCTCCAATGATTCCATCGTAATGACTTTTGTAAAGCTCGGTTTTTTTATAAGCCTCAATGTGGATTTGCCCTATATATTTATTTACAAAATCTTCAGAATAACCTTCTGTCATCAACTGACCAGTTCTATTATAAATAGCTTCATCTAAAAGGAGTAAAGGGAATGGATCAATTGCTAATCGGAAAACGGCAACAGCACCCATACTCTTTATCAAAAATGATTCGAAGTCTGAAAGTATTTTTATTCTTTGATCATCTTTCTTGAAATTTAACCAGTTGTTTCTATTAACGTAGAACTTGTCAAATCCTTGCTTATGTACGTACTTATTTAATTTTTGTTTTGATTCTTCTATTTCATCGAAATACTGAGACATTGCTTGTCTGATTTCAGAAAAAACACTTTTCCTTTTTTCCAGCTCAGCCAACATTTGTCCATGCATAGGAAATCGTTTTTGTGTTCTCCACTTATTCATCTCATCATTTCTTTGAGGTTCAGAATCGTCTGCAAAATATATTACAGTAGTGCAAATTTCAAGTGACTGTCTTAAACTATAAAAAGCACAATCGAAATATCCTTTTTCAAATAGAACTATTGCATTAGTTAAAAGCTGCACAGCCTCTTCAAAAAATTGATTAGAAAACATTAAATCTAATCGCCCCGTCCAACTATGCTCAATGTTTTGTAAGTCAAAATAATATTGATCCTTGTTCTCAATAGTATATGGGAGAATGTTTTTCTGTTCCTTAAATTGAGAATAAGAAAATAAACTATTATCGTTTATCATTTTTCAAAATCTATAATTACGGCCGTACAATCGAAATTTTCTGAGTTCCAATTATTTCATTCTTATTTCTGAAAATGCAAAAATAAATTGCGGGGGCAAGGTTTTTCACCGAAATGGATTCTCCTGCGAAAGTTTCTTTTTCCAAAACAAGTTTTCCTGTCAAATCATAAAGTTCGAATATGGTTGGTTCATTTTGATTTCCGGAAACGGTAATTGAATTGACGGATGGGTTCGGATAAACAAACCAATTATTTTCCACTAGAGAACTATTTTGACTTGATGTTGGAACAGAAAAAGTATCGGCATACATGGAAATTAATTTTATGTACGCAGCTTCCGTATAAATTCCAACTTCAGAACATTGCCATGAATTTTCTGGCCATGAAGTATTCCAATCTTTGTAGGATTTCTGCACGGGCTGATTCATTGGTGGAGCAATGGGTGGACCCGTATAAGCGGCATCGGGGGTATAAAAATAATCTATTCCACAGGGAACATATCCCGGAGGCGGTCCGATGTAACTGGCAGTTGAATCATAAATTGTCCCATCGCCGAACCAACCGTGATAAATCTGCATGGTGAATTTTTCTCCACCGAATGAATTTGCATTGGTGAGAAAACAATTTCCTTCGGGATTCATGCCGTGGAAAAAATGAACATACCCTTCTGCAGCATTTCTGTAATTCGTTTGATTCGGAACATCCAGATTGTACCGATTCATGTTTGTATAAATCGATCCCGTTTCCGCTTTGTATTCATTGCTGTTGAATTGATAATCATTATCCTTTAAGTAAGCCATGTAGGCATCTGTATTGGCTGTGTAGGCGGGAAGTAAATCGGTATTGTTTGCTGAAACAGCAGAAATGCAATTTGCCTTTATCGCATTTACAGTTGCGGCAGTTGCACCCGGAGTTGTACAATAATATAACATGGCATTTTGAACAACAGATTCAAACGGATACCAATACGTCCATTGGATGGGTTGAATGTTGGTGTAATTTGAATTTACATAAGTGCGATAAGTTGTATTTCCGGTTGCGGCATATAAATAAACTGCAGCTGTAAATGAACGGGCATCCTGCTCGTAATTGTTCACTTCCGGATTTGCACTTGAAAATCCGGTATTTGCATAATTTGAATATCCGGGATTGTTCTGCAACCATGTCCATGCCAATTGCGCGTGAACCAATAAGGAATCGCCATAAGCGATCATGGTCGCAATACTTTGCGCTCTGAAAACAATTGCTGCGTGCGCGAATACACTTGCAACTGTGCGCGTCGAAGAAGAGCAGGCGGCTCCGTACAAACGTTGGTCGGTTTCTGTTGATGGCGGAGTTCCACTTGTAAATCCCAAAGTCGAAACTTTCATCAGCACCGATCCATTCGACAATTGCATTTTCAACAACCAATCCAATTCCCATTTTGCTTCGTCGAGAATATCGGAAGTTCCATTTCCACTTTCAGGAATATTATTCGCATCGCCGAATGCTGCGGGTTTTTGTTCGTAAGCATCGAGTAAATAATCCAATGCCGCCCAAGTGAAATTCACATATTTATTATAATCGCCCGCATCATACCAACCGCCGGAAAGATTTTTTGCCAATAAAGTATTGGAAGGATTGGTAACATCGCGACAATCCAAATCCTGCAATGCTCCTTCGTGACAAGTAACATCGGTATAATTGCTTCCAGCGAATGTAGCAGTTTTCGGAGTGCCGCAACGTTGCGTGTAATAGGAGTGCAATGCAGCTTTTAAAGCATCGTTGTAAACGTCATCGGCAATTCGAAATGTGTATGATCTTTTATTACTTGTCGGATCGTTAATGTAATAATCACCGATTGCTGTAACAGAACTGAAATCAAACCACCATGCCTTG
>JAHEYM010000304.1 GCA_023251595.1 Bacteroidota bacterium | reverse complement strand
TTTTGGGATCGTGTGGAAATTACGCATCAGAACTTTTTGGGCTCAGCACATTATCTCGATTCATTGGGTATTTCAAAAAATGCAAAGATCCTCGTGATCGATAGTTACACGACCAATTCACCATTAATATTAATGAAGAGAAGAGGATATACAGTAATTAATACCGGCAGAAAATATATTGAACAGGCATTAAAATTACCTTACGATTATGTAGTGATCCAGGATTGTTTTTTAATTTCCGATGTGGTGAAAAATTATCCGGAAATTACGGATATGATTGATAAGATTGCAGGGAATGGGAAGATTTCTGTTTACAGGAGACTCCCTTCTCCACCCCACCCAGCCCTCACCCCCGGCCCTTCTTCGCCCCACCCGACCTCCCCAGCCCTCATCCCCGACCCTTCTCCCAAGGGAGAAGGGAGGAAAAAGACCGATCTCTTTACTTTCATGAAATTGGATGAATCGAAAGTAGTGTTTGAAGATCATATTTCGTTCGATACAATTCCCTCCAATAATTGGGAAAATACAGAACATATTGAATTTCCGGAAAATAAAATGCAAGTGGGTTATGTGAATGAAAAAAGAGAATTCGGACTATCGTTTGTATTGAAAAACTTCACCCCACTAAAAGATAAACCCCACACTTTATTTCTCAGTGGAAAGGTGATGTTGACTGGAAAAGAAAATGATTGCAAAATTGTAACTGATTTGCAGGAGAACGGAAAATCGCTATTGTACTCTTCGTTTGATATTAAAAGTTTAATTGACTCTGCAGATGTTTGGCAAACAATGAATCTTGCAGTTCCCCTGCCACCTACTGCAACCGATAATAGCATCTTAAAAATTTACTTCTGGAATCCGGGAAAGAAGGTTTGTTATTATGATGGGGTGAGGGTGAGGGTGTTTTGAATTTTTAATTCATAAAGAAAAAATTCTGTGTCTTATGAATCTTTTCATCAAACAAAATTAATTTATCATTTGATAAGATCATGATTTTATAACTCAATGATTTCATCAGAGAAAAACAATTGCTCCGATTTTCATTTTCCCATAATTCGGAATATATAATCGGATGATAATCGGACACGGTTTTTTGTGCGCCAAGAAAAACCGGATATTCGAAATTCTCCACATCGATTTTAATCGCAACGATTTTTTGCGATGGAAATTCCTTCTCAAGAAATTGATCGATCGTAGTAACAGGAACTTTATAATGCAAACCCTTTTCATTCGGATTGATGTCATTCTGGCTGATATTATCAGCCCCAACAACATGCGATAATCCTTGTTTTTTTACATTTCCCCAAACGGGCATTATCATCTCCAATTCGCCTGATTTATCACCCAATGCTGTTTCAATGATCATTACATTTTTCAACCCAAAACGATTTACAACTCTTTTAAGACAGGTAATGTTGGTTGGAACCGGTTCGAAGCTGAGAATCGTAGAATTCGGAAATCTTTGAGCAAGATGAACCGTCATAATCCCAATATTGGCACCGATATCGAGGATGAGTCCGTCTTCCTTTATCAAATCGAGGAAATGCATAAAATCGCCCTCATTTTTATCTGATTTCAGTGTTCTGATTTTGTATAATGCAAAAATATACAGATATCGGTTGAAGCCGAGAACAATTTGCAATAGAGACTGGATAAAATTTTTCATGCCGAACCGCAAAGATAGAGGTTTATTGTTTGATCCTGATTTCAAAAAAATCAGCCCCCAAAGGCGCGAAGAGATATGTGGTTATCAGAAACATAATCATTAGATTTGCATCATGAATATCGCGGTGAATACAAGATTGTTGTTGAAAGACAAGATGGAAGGTATTGGCAGATTCACGTTTGAGATTTTGAAACGTCTTACCGTTAATCATCCTGAACATCATTTCTTTTTTCTATTTGACCGACCATACAATGAAGAATTTATTTTCTCTGATAATATAACGCCCATTATTATTGGTTTACCTGCACGACACCCTATTTTATTTTACTTATGGTTTGAATTTTCGGTTGCAAGTGCGCTGAAAAGTATTAAAGCCGATTTATTTATTTCGCCGGACGGATATCTTTCGCTTCGCTCGAAAGTGCCACAATTAGCGGTGATTCACGATTTGAATTTTGAAGAATATCCGGAACATTATCCCTGGCTCATTAAAAAATATTACCACTATTTCTTTCCGCGATTTGCAAGAAAAGCAACAAGGATTGTAACAGTTTCCGAATTTTCAAAAAAAGATATTTCAACCCGATATAAAATTAATCCCGAATTAATTGATGTCGTATATAATGATGCGAATTCAGATTTTAAACCCTTATCCCCAGAACTCATTAAAGAAGTCAGAAATAAATATTCGAACGGTAAACCCTACTTCCTGTTTATCGGATCAATTCAACCAAGAAAAAATATTAAAAATCTGATGCTGGCTTTTGATGAATTTCGAAAGCAATCAACTGTAGAAATTAAATTGATTTTAGCGGGCAGTCGCAGGTGGTGGTCTGAAGAGCTTGAAATGAGGTATCAAAGTCTCGCTTACAAAACAGATGTGATTTTCACAGGAAGGGTGAACGACACAGATTTATCGCAACTTATGGCTTCCGCAGCAGCTCTCACTTACATACCATTTTTCGAAGGATTTGGCATTCCTATTCTTGAGGCATTTGCTTCGGGAGTGCCTGTTATATCTTCAAACACTACCTCAATTCCCGAGGTAGCGCAGGCTGCTGCATTGTTGGTCGATCCTATCGATATCAATGGAATTGCTGAGGCAATGGCCAAAGTTGTCTCAGATGATCAGCTCCGAAATGAGCTTGTTGCCGCGGGATTTCAACGCAGGAAAGGCTTTTCGTGGGATGAAAGTGCTGAAAAGATGGGGGAAATCATAGAAAAGATGTTGTGTACATGATGATTAGCTTTCTGCGTTGGAGGAATTCAGTAAATTGTCGTAATTTTGCGCAAAGAATAGATACTTTATGTCGAAAGAAACAATTCTCATACTCGGTTCCAACGGTCAGATTGGCACCGAATTACTGATTTCACTGCGTGCAGCTTATGGTTACGATAACGTGATCGGTTCAGATTTCAAACAACCAAATGAGCCTGTGGGTGGTCATTTTGAACTGATCGATGTGCTTGACTCCGACCGATTGAGAGAAGTGATGGAGAAGTATAAAGTGACACAAGTTTATCATCTTGCTGCACTATTATCAGCGACTGCTGAGCAGAAACCAAAGGCAGCCTGGAAACTTAATATGGAGGGATTATTCAATGTGCTCGATCTTGCCGTTGAATTAAAAGTGAAAAAAATATTTTGGCCAAGTTCAATCGCTGTGTTCGGTCCGAATTCACCAAAATATAATACACCACAAAATACGGTGATGGATCCCAAAACAATTTACGGGATCAGTAAATTAGCCGGCGAAAAATTCTGCGATTATTATTTTTTAAAACATGGTTTGGATATAAGAAGTATCCGTTATCCGGGACTTATTTCTTATCGTTCTGCACCGGGCGGAGGGACTACAGATTATGCGGTTCATATTTTTCATGAAGCATTGGCAAAAGGAAAATATGAATGCTTTTTGAAAGAAGATACGATGCTGCCAATGATGTATATGGATGATGCAATCAGAGGTACGATAGAATTAATGGAGGCTCCTGCCGATAAATTAAGCACAAGATCCGGATATAATTTTTCTGCCATGCATTTCACGCCAGCGGAATTGGCAGCCGAAATAAAAAAATATATTCCTGAATTTGTAATTACCTATAATCCCGACGAACGTCAGAAATATGCAGAATCGTGGCCTTGTAGTATCGATGATATGATTGCAAGAAAAGACTGGGGTTGGAAACATCAATTTGATATGCCCGCAATGGTGAAAGACATGCTGGAGCATTGCAGGAATTTCGTTTGATAATAACTAATTAATTATCAGAACTAACGCCCAAATTTCACAGGGCATCTGCTAACCCCACCATAAATGGCAGGGTTATGAGTCATTTTGTTTATCTTTACATTCTCATTCATTCGCTATCATGGATCATCCATTATCCCTATACAATACGCTTACCCGTAAGAAAGAGAATTTTATTCCGCTTAACGAACCGTTTGCCGGCATCTATGTTTGCGGTCCGACGGTTTACGGGGACGCACATCTCGGTCACGCCCGACCTGCTATTACTTTTGACCTTTTACACCGATATTTAAAACATTTGGGTTATCGGGTACGATATGTCCGGAATATTACAGATGTCGGTCATTTGGAAAATGATGCAGACGAGGGTGAAGATAAAATGCTGAAAAAAGCCCGGCTTGAACAATTGGAACCGATGGAAGTGGCGCAATATTATACGCTTCGGTATCACGCAAATATGGTTGCCTTAAATACACATCCTCCAAGTATTGAACCTCGTGCCACGGGACATATCATGGAACAAATCGCGATGATTGAAAAAATTATCGAACATGGTTTTGGTTATGCGGTTAACGGGTCTGTATATTTTGATATTGAAGGATATAGTAAAAAAAATAATTACGGAAAATTATCAGGTCGCATTCTCGAAGATTTAGTTGCGGGAGGAACAGGTCGCGAATTAGACAGTCAGTCAGAAAAAAGAAATCCAAATGATTTTGCACTTTGGAAAAAAGCGATGCCCGAACATATCATGCGTTGGGAATCGCCTTGGGGAAGCGGGTTTCCGGGTTGGCACATTGAATGCTCGGCAATGAGTGCGAAATATTTAGGTGAACCATTTGATATTCATGGTGGTGGCATGGATCTTTTATTTCCACATCACGAATGCGAAATTGCACAGTCTGTTGCAGCTACCGGAAAAGAGCCGGTTAAATATTGGGTTCATAATAATATGATCACCATCAACGGACAAAAAATGGGAAAATCGTTGGGTAATTTTATTACGCTTGACGAATTTTTTACCGGAAATCACAAAGCTTTGACACAGGCATTTAGTCCGATGACGATTCGATTCTTTATGTTGCAGGCACATTATCGCAGCACATTGGATTTCTCAAATACTGCATTACAAGCTGCAGAAAAAGGATATAATAAATTAATGCAGAGTTTCAGTTTGATGTCGAAACTCAAATCGGGTGAAACTTCGACTATCGATGTAAAAGCGCTGATAGCGCGGTGTTACGAGTCTATGAATGACGATCTGAACACTGCATTAATGATGGCGGAATTATTTGAAGCTGTCCGGTATATTAATTCTATACATGCCGGGAATGAAACGATTACTGCTGAAGATCTGAAGTTTCTTTCCAAAAAAATGAATGAATTAATTACAGACGTTCTTGGCTTGATTCCGGAAGAAACTTCCTCAAACGGGTTAACTGATGATCTGATGAATTTAATCATTTCACTCCGAGCGGAAGCAAAAGCGAAAAAAGATTTCTCAACTTCAGATAAACTTCGGGATG
>JAHEYM010000303.1 GCA_023251595.1 Bacteroidota bacterium | reverse complement strand
ATTAATTCGTGGAAAAGGATTATTTAATGCGATTGTAATTACGCCCCGAAATGGAAAAACTGCCTGGGATGTTTGTATAGAATTAAAAAATAATGGTCTGCTTTGCAAACCGACACATGAACATATTATTCGTCTCGCACCACCACTTGTAATTACGGAATCGGAATTATACGATGCATTGGATATAATCCGGACCACGTTTTTGGAATTTCAGTAGTCGTATGATCTCAATAAATCCTAAAACAGAAAAGACTTCACTCGTACATGCAATGATGTTGGGCTCGATCGCACCGCGACCGATTGCATTTGTTAGCACGATCGATAAAAATGGAATTCCGAATTTAAGTCCGTTTAGTTTTTTTAATGCATTCGGTGCAAAACCGCCTATTGTTGCTTTTTCGCCTGCTCGAAGAGTTCGGGATAACACAATTAAACACACGCTCGAAAATGTTAGAGAAATTGGCGAAGTCGTGATTAATATGGTGAATTACGCTATGGTTCAACAATCATCTTTAGCGAGTTGTGAATACCCAAAAGGAGTAAATGAATTTGAGAAGGCAGGATTTACACAATTAGCTTCTGAAATAGTAAAGCCATATCGTGTAAGAGAATCGCCGGTGCAGATGGAATGTATCGTGAAAGAAGTCATTGAGACTGGACATGAAGGCGGTGCAGGAAATCTGGTTATTTGTGAAATTGTATTGATGCATATTTCAGAAACGATTTTGGATGAACATGGAATGATTGATCCTCAGAAAATTGATCTTGTCGCACGTATGGGAGCTGACTGGTACTGCCGCGCATCCGGTTCGTCTGTATTTAAAGTTGAGAAACCGAATTTACATCTGGGTGTAGGGGTCGATAGAATTCCCGCGAACTTTCGTTTTAGCAAAATATTATCGGGGAATGATTTGGGAATTCTTGGAAATATTCATGAATTGCCAATTGAAGAGGAAGTTTCTGAGATGAAAAATTCACCGGAATTTAAAGAAATTATTTTAATATCAGATGCACTTCACCGGGAAGAAAAACTGCATTATTATATTAAAAATTTAATTGGTGAAGGAAAAGTTATAGATGCCTGGAAAGTGATTCTTTTATCAAATTCGTAACAACTCAAGTTCTAATGTTTTTTTGAATTGTAATATAAATAAATTGAAAAACCTCTGGTACCTGTAACTCTGGCATCGTGGTCAATAATAGGGCTACCCGGGTTTTTCGAAGTAGCAGGTCCCAGAAAAAAGCCCAATTCAGTCTGTAATTCAATTCTATCCGAAAGCTTATATATAAATCCTAGGACGGGTCCCATGCCGAAGTTTTTTACATAAAAATCCTGTCCGGTGTATGTATAATAACCGATATCGAATCCTGCAAGAATTTGAAATTTATTTTTCAAAAATCTTTTTTCGTAACCGACGTTGATGACGAACTCATTCACATTTTTGAACTGACCGGTAGGTATCAAACCAATTAACCCAGCCCGAAGCACATGTTTGCTGAAAATTTTTTTAAAACAGATGGACGGCGACATCAGCGAATAATTATCAACAGGAAGGACAGGCCAGCCTATTCCAAACTGAACATACTTTTCCGGAACATCTGTTTGAGAAACGACAGTTTGTGCGGGAATGCTGAGATTCAGTAAGAGGATGAAACAGAAATATTTTAACAGCTTGTTCAAGGGTCGTGATTGAACCGCCAAAAGTAGGAATTAAGTGCGAACGAAGGAAATTAATTTATTTTTTACATGGTTAGCGTTTCAAGGTAAAAGAAAATGTGGTTCCAGTTCCGACTTTACTGTTCACCCAGATTTTTTGCTGATGGGCCTCGATAATATGTTTGACAATTGATAGACCGAGTCCGGTGCCACCCTGATCCCGCGAACGGCTTTTGTCAATCCGATAAAATCTTTCAAAAATCCGATTCAGATGTTCCTCTGACATTCCGATGCCATTATCCTCAATATCTATCTGTAGATTTCCATTAATCTCCTTCACAGACACTTTGGTTTCACCATATTCTTTTCCGTACCGGATAGAGTTTGAAAAAAGATTGGTGAGAACTTGCCGTATTCTGTGTTTATCGCCTATTGCATAAATAGATTCGTTGCTTGAATTGGCGAGCGATAGAATTATTCCTTTTGAAGTTGCCTGAATTTCCATTGTCTCAAAAACCTCACGGATCATGGAAATAATATCAAATCTTTCAAGATCCATTAACAACTCTCCTGCTTCCAATTGTGAAATTGCTTCAAGATCACGGACGATATTAATCATTCTCTCAACATTTTTTTCAGCTTTCTCCAAAAAAGGACGATTAATACCGGGATCATCAAGTCCGCCATCAAGTAATGAAAGCACATAACCTTGAATATTAAATATCGGTGTTTTTAACTCGTGTGAAACATCGCCGAGATATTCTTTCCGGTATCGTTCCAGATTCTTTAATTGTTCTATCTCTCTTTTTCTTTCCTCCGCCCACTCACCGATTTCTTCCTTAATATCTATAAATGTTGCCTCATGAATGGAATCGTTCCCTCCATTTCCATTCACTTTAATGGAATATAATATTTTGTGGATTTCCTTAAGATTCCGGTTGACGATACGCCCTGAAAAATAATAAAGCAGAGCTATCGCAATTCCACTCGCAGTTCCAAAGGTTAGCAACAAAATTAGTTTATTATAATCATCAATATGCAAAGACCTGCAAAAAAGTGAGGCTATCAGGAGGAATATAAAACATAAGAAAATCAGAATAATAAATGGGTATTTCACCGGGATGTTTCTCATTCAAATTCAAATTTATAACCCACACCCTTAATGGTTGTAATATATTTGTCTCCCAATTTTTCTCTTAATTTACTTACTCTGACATCAACTGTACGATCACCGACAACTACATCGTCACCCCAGATTTTTTCCAGAATAAATTCGCGTGTCATAACCTGTCCCGGGTGACCGGATAAAAGTGATAGGACTTCAAATTCTTTTTTTGGCAAATTTATTTTCACCATATCTTTTATCACAATATACCTGGAACGGTCGATCTGTAATCCGTTAAAATCTGTAATTTGATTTTCAACGGTTCGATGATATGAACGATATCTGCGCAGCAATGATTTAATACGACTTGAAATCACTCTTGGTCTTGCAGGTTTTTGAATATAATCATCTGCACCGGAATCAAGACCCGCAATCTGAGAATAATCCTCATTCCTTGCAGTGAGAAATAGAATTAATGCGTCTTTTAATTTTGGAGTTTCTCTGATCTGTCTGCATGTTTCCATCCCGTCCATTTCCGGCATCATCACATCCAGAATAATTATCAGGGGCTCCTCTTTATTGGCGATTGCGATTGCTTCTTTACCGTTGGAAGCCTGGAAAACCTGGTAACCTTCTTTCTTCAGATTATAACTCAAAAATTCGAGTATATCCGCTTCATCATCTACCAACAAAACTTTATTGTCTTTAAGAGCCATCACTGCGTTGTATTTCGGCAAAAGTACGATGCTAAAAAAAAATCTTAATTACCAAAAGGTTAAGGAATAGTTAACAATGCTGTTGAAGTTGATTTCATCGCGGATTTCTTAACATTAACTTAACGTGGCGGTAAAAAACAAATAAACCTATGAGACTTTCTTTGCAGAAAGATATAAAAAAATGAAAAAATATTGTATCGTATTGGTAGCCATTCTGTTCGGCTCCATCCTTTACGCAAAAGCCGGTAACATTACAGGAAAAGTCTCTGATTCGAAAACAGGCGAGCCTATACCCGGCGCAGTGGTGATGATTGATGACTCCTCTAAAAAGGATCTTATTACAGGTACTGATCCTGATGGTAATTATACCATCGCGAATGTTCCTTCAGGAACTTACAATGTGATTTGCTCTTACGTCTCTTATAAAAAGAAAAAGGTAACGGATGTTATGGTGAAAGCAGAGGAAACAACACCAATAAATATTTTGCTGGAACCTACGTCATTTGAATTAACCGGATTTGAAATTGTAACAGCTAAGGTTACCAATACAGAAGCAGCAGTTCTTGCAGAAGTCAGGAAAAGTGAAAACGTTGTGAGTGGCATCAGTGCAGCACAAATTCAGAAAAGTCAGGATCCGGATGCTTCAGCGGTTGTGAAACGAATCCCGGGCGTAACAATAATTGAAAACAGATTTATTATGGTTCGCGGTCTGAATGATCGATATAATAATATATGGTTGAATGACGGTGCTGTACCAAGCTCTGAGACTGATAAAAAAGCGTTTTCATTTGATGTAATTCCTGCCGGACTTATCGATAGAATTTTAGTATATAAAACACCCTCCGCTGATCTGCCGGGGGATTTCGCCGGCGGGATGGTAAAAATATATACAAAATCAGTTCCCGAGAATACCGGTTTTTCTTTTGAAATTAAAGGATCAGACAGAACAGGTACGACAGGCAACACATACGATTTTACATCCAGAAGCAGTACAGATATTTATGGCTATGATCACGGTTTCAGAGCCTTGCCATCTACCTTGAATCCTTATGTTTCTAAAGGTGATTCGAATATTCTGGATGAAAGCCGGGCATTTAAAACTACCTGGGGAATTCAACATGAAAAAGCACTACCTGATTTGAAAGCGAATTTATTTTATAGTCAATTAATTAAAATCAAAAAATTAAGAATTGGTAATTCTTTGGGTTTAATTTATTCTGCAGGAAGAAGCATTTACGATATCGAAAGAAAAGATTGGGATTCGACTGCTCTTGTTTCTGATTATAATGATCATCAGTGTACACGGACGATCAGATCCGGAATGCTCGAAAATCTGGCATTTGAATACAAAACCATTAAAATAGAATGTAAAAATCTCCTTAACCAACTTGGGACTGAACAAACAGTTTCGAGATTCTCAAACCTGACTGAAGGGGCAAATGAAAAATCTTACCTTTTGTCTTATGAGGCGAGAACGACTTACAGCGGACAACTGGCAGGAAGTTATAAATCGAATAATGAAAAATTGTCTTATAACTGTACTGCGGGTTACTCCTATGTCTTCAGAAACCTCCCCGATCTGAGAAGAATTAAATACACAAAAAATCAGGATGCACCAGATAGTATGTATAAAACCCCGATCGCAAATGTTGTTGATCCTATAAATGGGGGAGGGCGATTATTTTCAACACTACTCGAGAACATACGATCGCTGAATCAATCCCTGAAATATAAAGTTATAATTAAAAATTATTCTTTCGATATAACAGCCGGAGCCTATTTAGAGAAGAAAGACAGGACATTCGAAGCTCGTATGCTGGGATATACTATCACACCGGGATTACGTGCATTCAATTTAACCCGCTTACCCATAGAAACCATTTTTTCAGACACAACACTCGGTACACAGGGCGGTTTTAAATTAGATGAAATGACAAGTCCATCTGATAAATATGCCGCACAAAATGAT
>JAHEYM010000302.1 GCA_023251595.1 Bacteroidota bacterium | reverse complement strand
CGCAGATCAAATTTTGCAAAGACGTTGCATGCAAAGACGTTGCATGCAACGTCTCTACATCATTGAAATGTAGCCAATAATGTTTCACCACCTTTTACTTTTTGACCGAGCTCGACATTTATTTCTGCTGTGGTTGGAAGAAATACATCGACACGTGAGCCGAATTTTATGAAGCCGAATTCTTCACCCTGAACAGCCACATCGCCTTCTTTGCAATACCAGCGTATACGACGTGCGACTTTTCCTGCAATCTGACGAAACAACACCGATATATTATTATTCGTGCGAACTACGACCGTATTTCTTTCATTCTCAGTTGAAGATTTCGGATCCCATGCCACCAAATATAAACCGGGATGATATTTTTGATACTCCACTTTTCCACCAACCGGAAATCTGTTCAGGTGAACATTTAATGGTGACATAAATATTGAAATCTGTATTCTTTCATCTTTCAGAAATTCAGTTTCCATCACTTTTTCAATCACTACAACTTTACCGTCTGCGGGACAAATAATATGATTTTCATTGCGTGGAGTGGAACGATGCGGATGACGGAAGAATTGCAGAAAAAGAAAAAATACAATGAGCGTGAAAACTGCAATCAAACCACGCAGTAATTCCCAATCCGGAATCAGATAGAACAAGCCAACATTCACCACAAACCACCCCAAAAGAGTGATAAAAAGTATTTTAAAACCCTCGCGGTGAATGGTCATTCAAATAAATTAACAATGAACAATTAATAATTAACAATTAAAAATGACCGCGGAATTTCATTGCGTCTGCCACTTTCTGAAGAGCGAAAATATACGCTCCGATACGCATCGTCACTTTATGTTTTTTCGATTCTTTCCAACAATTACTGAACGCATTTTTTACGGAGGCATCTTCTTTATTGAACACGTCTTCTTCCGTCCAATAATATCCGTTACGGTTCTGCACCCATTCAAAATACGAAACAGTTACACCTCCGCCGTTTGCGAGAATATCTGGAATTACGAGCACTCCTTTTTCCTGCAAAACATTATCGGCACCGAAAGTGATAGGTCCGTTAGCACCTTCAACAATTAATTTCGCTTTTATTTTCTGAACATTATGCGAATGTATCTGGTTCTCAAGTGCGCAAGGTGCGAGTAAATCTACCTTTAATTCAAGCAGATCTTCGTTTTCAATTTTTGTTGCACCTTTCAACCCTGTCAATCTTCCGTGATTTGCATCTCTGTACTCAATTGCTTTTGGGATATCAATTCCTTTTGGATTATAATAAGCACCCCAGGCATCAGAAATTGCGACCACTTTCATGCCTCTCTCCTGATAATAAAGAGCAGCGTAAGAACCGACATTTCCAAAACCCTGCACCGCTGCAAGGGTCTTACGTGGATCCATTTTCAGTTTCTCCATCGCTTCCATTGTAGCAATCATAACACCTCTTCCGGTCGCCTCTTTACGACCGAGAGAACCACCCAGACTCAAAGGTTTTCCAGTAACTACGCCAGGCACAAATTCTCGTTTAATTTTAGAGTACGTGTCCACTATCCACGCCATCTCTTGTTGACCAGTGTTCATGTCAGGTGCCGGTATGTCGCGATCGACACCAAATACATCAGCCATTGCAACGGTATATGCACGAGTGAGACGTTCCAGTTCTCCCTTTGACATTTTGGAAGGATCACATTTAATCCCGCCTTTCGCACCACCATAGGGAATGTCAGCGACTGCACATTTCCATGTCATCCATGCGGCAAGTGCTTTCACCTCATCGAGGTCAACTTCCATCGAATAGCGAATTCCGCCTTTCGACGGACCGAGAATCGTGGAGTGAATAATCCGATAACCATGAAAAACCTGCGTGCTTCCATTGTCCATGTAAACCGGCAGATTTACAATGATTTCTTTTGAAGGAACTTTCAGTACATTATACGTTTCGTCATCAAGCCCAATACATTTTGCAGCAGTATCGAACCGTGCAAACATTGACTCTAAAGGATTATTTGAGTCCTTAATCTCCTTTTTGTTTTCCTTTTGTTTCATACTTTAATAAGTAACTCTAATATATGCATAATAATCGGGTGCAAATTTATGAATAATTGAACTCTTCACGTAACTTTTTAGTTATTCTATCAACTGATTGATATCATGTTTTTGTTGATAAACATTCTTCTGTATCAGACCTTGAAAATATAAAGATATAAGAGAAAAGAAACGAGAAAAGGAGCACTGAATAATATTGCATCAAAGCGATCGATGATCCCACCATGACCGGGCAATATTTTACCTGAATCTTTCACACCGATACTTCTTTTTAACATCGATTTGGCAAGATCCCCGTATGTTCCGGCAAGAACTACGATCACACCGACTCCCATCCATTGTTGTAGGTTTAACAGATGATAAAATCCTGAAACCAGCCAGGCAATTCCAAAAGTTGCAATCACTCCACCGGCACTTCCTTCCCAGCTTTTTTTGGGTGAAATTCTCTCAAATAAACGATGTTTTCCCCATAACGATCCTACGATGTAAGCCCCAGTGTCGTGTGCCCAAACCATAAAAATAAATCCGAGCAGAATTTGCGAATCATATTGAAGTGATTGATTGATCAATGGAAATGCGAGAAAATTCAATAACCCAAGCGGCAAAGCAATATAGAATATGCCGAGAAGTGTGAAGGCAATATTGAGGAATGGCGCTTCCGATTTTTTATATAATTCAAAAATAAATATCAGAAAAAATAGTGGAATATTGAGGAAAAGCGGATAATAAATTGAGGTTGAAGCCGCAATATAACAGGTTGCGAACAAGACGCAGCCTGCAACAATGCCAAAATAAGTCTGTGGCTTCGCGTTTGTTTTTTTTGCAAGTTGAAAAAATTCGTGTGTGCCGAGAATGCAGACCAGCATAAAAAAAGCCGCGAAAGAATAGCATCCGCCATAAATACTTCCAAGAAGTAAACCGGCAAAGAAAAACGCGGTGATCGTCCGCTTAATAAATTCTTTCACAAAAAAACAAGGTATTAAATTCAAGAGCCTTTCTCATGATCAGGACGCGTTGTCGATCAGAAAAACAAATACTTCTTTCGGACCATGGGCACCCATCACAAGGGTCTTTTCTATATCAGCCGACCTGCTTGGACCGGTAATCAATGTTATCATCGAAGGAATTGAATCACCATAATTATTTTTAATCGATTGAATAGCATCTTTAATATCATATACTAATTGTGAAGTATATGCCAGCGTGATGTGAATCGCCGGAAAAACAGCAGATTTTCTTCCACCAAGTTGACGCGATGAAACAAGAATGCTTCCGGTTCGGGCAATAAGATTTTCGCAACCGGTGATGCCCACTTCAGCTAATTTCAACCCATTTTCATCAGCGGCATATTTAAAATCGGCTTTATCAAGATGTTCACTAATCTTTTTCTCCTGACAATAGCAATTCTTCCATCCCCGCTCTGCAACAAGTGCCTGAAGCTGACTCGTAAATTCTTCTTCGTTTTCACAAAAAACAAATTGACCGTTCACAGCGGTGAACTGTTGCACGAAAGTAATCTCGTTTGGTTCATCCGATGTGGCATACACCGATGTCTCGTAATCCAGATTGGGATAGGGGTTGCGGGTTTTATGGATCAGTGCTTTTCTGATCTTTTTTAAAACTTTTTCCCTCGTTGTACTCTCGTCCATAAGAAAATAACCGCCCCGAAATTATGTTCGTCCACAGCGTTGCAAATCTACAAAAGCTAAATCAATTCTGATTAATTGATTTTATTTCTGTTCCGGGTTCGACCGGAGTTGTCTCAGGAGTTTTTGCAGCTCCGTTCGAAACAATCGCAGGAATAATTACTTCCGGATGCGTTTCTGAATAATAATCGAAAGCTCTTTTTCCAAATATCGACTCAAGATCTTCTTTGAAAATTACCTCTTTCTCGAGCAACAGTGCAGCGAGTAAATTCAATTTATCGCGATTTTCAAGTAGTATCTTTTTGGTTCTTTCGTAGGCAGCACTTATTAATATTCCTACTTCTTCATCAATGATCTGCGCGGTTTTCTCACTGTATGGTTTGTACATTTCAAACTCGCTCTTTCCCTGAGAATCGTAGTAGCTGATATTCCCGATTTTATCATTCAATCCATAAATAGCGACCATCGCATAGGCTTGTTTGGTCACTTTTTCAAGATCACTCAAAGCACCGGTAGATATGGCTCCGAATACAACTTCTTCGGCAGCACGACCACCAAGAGCAGCACATATCTCATCGACCATCTGCTCCTTTGTGGTAATCTGTCTTTCTTCGGGAAGATACCATGCTGCACCTAATGAACTTCCTCTTGGAACGATACTCACTTTCACCAGCGGATGCGCATGTTCAAGCAGCCAGCTTGCCGCCGCATGTCCCGATTCGTGGAACGCGATGACTTTCTTTTCGTGGGGTGAAATAATTTTATTCTTCTTCTCGAGACCACCGATAACACGATCAACCGCATCCATAAAGTCGTCTTTGTCAATCGTAGTTTTATTTTTCCTCGCAGCAATCAAAGCCGCTTCGTTACATACGTTGGCGATATCAGCTCCTGAGAAACCGGGAGTTTGACGCGCCAAAAATTCAACATCCAAACCCGGAGCAAGTTTCAAGGGTTTGAGGTGAACTTTGAATATTTCGTGACGACCATTCAGGTCAGGTAATTCAACATAAATCTGACGATCGAAACGACCCGGACGCATCAACGCACGATCAAGCACATCTGCTCTGTTCGTTGCGGCAAGAATGATTACGCCACTATTGCTTCCAAAACCGTCCATCTCGGTAAGCAACTGATTCAAAGTACTCTCACGTTCGTCGTTTGCCGAGAAGGAAGCCGCACGACCACGCGCTCTTCCGATTGCATCAATCTCATCGATAAATATAATACAAGGTGCTTTTTCTTTTGCCTGACGGAATAAATCGCGAACTCTTGATGCACCGACGCCTACAAACATTTCAACAAAATCGGAACCCGATAATGAGAAAAACGGAACCTGCGCTTCACCCGCAACTGCTTTCGCTAGTAGTGTCTTTCCTGTTCCGGGAGGACCGACAAGCAACGCCCCGCGAGGAATTTTACCACCCAGCGTTGTGTATTTCTTCGGATTTTTCAGAAAATCCACGATCTCCATCACTTCGACTTTTGCTTCCTGCAAACCTGCAACATCATTAAATGTTATATTGATGTGAAGATCTTTATCGAAAAGAGTAGCTTTCGATTTTCCGATGTTGAAAATCTGACTTCCGCCCGCACCACCACCACTCATACGGCGCATGATGAAGACCCAAATGGCTATCATGATGATGATCGGGAAGACCCAACCCAGCACTTCACCCCAAACATTACTACGGGTGTCGAAAGTATAGCCGATTCGCTCTTCTTTTGGGACATCTTTTTGCGCTTCCTTCAGTTGATCATCGAAAATCT
>JAHEYM010000301.1 GCA_023251595.1 Bacteroidota bacterium | reverse complement strand
CACTGAATTAAATGTCAAAATTGTTGGAAAATTTTCGGATGAAGAAAGCTTCAATAACATGATTATCAAGTCGGATGGCGATAATATAATTAAATTAAAAGATATCGGTTACGCTGTTCTCGGTCCTGAAAATGAGGAAACAATATTAAGACAATCTGGGGTGCCGATGATTGGCTGCGGAATTGTTCCACAACCGGGCGCAAATTATTTGGATATTGCAGAAGAGTTTTATAAAAGATTGGAACAAATTAAAAAAGATATTCCCAAAGATTATAAAGTAGATATTGCACTTGATAATACAAGGTTTGTTCGTCAATCTGTCGATGAGGTTGTACAAACTCTTGCTATTGCAATATCACTCGTTATTTTAATTATATTTTTATTTTTCCGTGATTGGATTATTGCGCTTCGCCCGTTAATTGATATTCCGGTTTCCCTCATCGGTGCTTTTTTTATCATGTATCTTTTTGGGTATTCAATTAACGTACTGACTTTATTGGCAATCGTACTTGCTACCGGTTTGGTTGTCGATGATGGTATTGTAGTCACAGAAAATATATACAAAAAAGTAGAAGGTGGAATGACGCCGGTTGATGCAGCTCATGCCGGATCAAAAGAAATATTTTTTGTCGTTATCGCGACCTCGATTACACTCGCCGCCGTATTTATGCCGGTAATTTTTCTTCAGGGATTTGTCGGGCGTTTATTCCGGGAATTCGGGGTGGTCATAGCCGGTGCGGTTTTAATTTCTGCATTTGTGTCACTTACGTTAACTCCAATGTTAAACGCGCGTCTGCTTAGAAAAAATCAGGAACACGGGAAATTCTATAAAGCAACTGAACCGTTTTTCGTAGGTATGTCTGACGGATATAGAAACGCTCTGAACGCTTTTATGAAAAACAGATGGTTAGCAGTCGTAATTATTATTGCCTGTTCAGGCATGATATATTTTATCGGAAGTTTATTACCGTCTGAATTATCGCCACTCGAAGACAGAAGCTGGTTGCGGATGAGCATCACTGCTCCTGAAGGTGCTTCGTTCGAATATACGGATGGGTATTTAGATAAGATTGTGGATATTGTGAGCGATTCTGTTCCTGAGAAGAAAGTGTTCATTACAATTACTGCACCCGGTTTTACGGGTTCGGGTGCTGTAAATACCGGCATGGCACGACTGGTTTTATCTCAGCCTGATGAACGTTTGCGAACTCAAAAACAAATTGCCGATTATTTGACAAAAGCTACTCGACAATTATCCGGTGTAAAAGCATTTGTTATTCAGGAACAATCTATTGCGTCCGGCGGCGGACCAAGAGGCGCTCTTCCTGTTCAATTTGTTATACAGGCGCCTAATTTTGAAAAATTGAAAGATGTATTGCCTGCCTTTTTAGATTCCGCATATAAGGATCCGATTTTTAATAATATCGTAGATGTGAATTTGAAATTCAATAAGCCGGAATTACTTGTTTCTGTGGATAGAGCTAAAGCTAAAAATCTTGGCGTTTCCGTGATGGATGTCGCACAAACATTGCAGCTCTCATTTAGTGGTGATCGTTTCAGTTATTTTAATATGAACGGTAAACAATATCAGGTTGTCGGTCAGTTTGATCGTGCAAATCGCGATGAACCGCTGGATCTGAAATCTATATATGTAAGGAATGATAAGGGTGAACTCATTCAATTGGATAATGTCGTTTCTGTCAATGAACAAATTAGTCCGCCGCAACTTTATCATTATAACCGATATATGTCTGCTACAGTTTCTGCCGGACTTGCACCCGGTAAAACAATCGGAGATGGAATTGATGCAATGAAAAGGATTGCGTCGAAAGTACTCGACGATTCATTTGCAACAACATTAACCGGTGCATCGAGAGATTATGCCGAAAGTTCATCAAACATATTATTCGCATTGGTTCTCGCTCTTGTAATTATATATTTAGTGCTTGCAGCGCAGTTCGAAAGTTTTATTGATCCGTTTATTATTATGCTTACTGTCCCGATGGCGTTTGCAGGTGCATTATTATCGCTCTGGTATTTTAATCAAACATTAAATATATTCTCTGAGATCGGAATTATCATGTTGATTGGTCTTGTTACAAAAAATGGAATTTTAATTGTTGAATTTGCAAATCAGTTACAGGAAAGAGGAATGAATATTATGGATGCAATTCATGAAGCGGCTGTGGCACGTTTCCGTCCTATTCTGATGACCAGTCTTGCAACTGCGTTAGGCGCTTTACCCATCGCGCTCGCGTTGGGCGCAGGAGCGAAAAGCCGCGTCTCGATGGGAATTGTAGTAATCGGTGGACTGATGTTTTCTCTCGCACTTACGCTATTTGTAGTGCCCGCGGTGTATTCGGTGTTCTCAAGAACAAAACATAAAACAAATGAGGTGAAAGCTTCTTAAAATCTTTTTTCCCTTCTGTGACAGTACGGAGTACTCCCTTTATGTTCATAATATTGCTGATGATAAGCTTCTGCAGGCCACCAGGTAGTTGCTTTTCTTAATTGTGTGGCAACTTTATATCCTTTTGATTCCAGTATTTTAATTAATTTTTCGGTGATTTGTTTTTGCAAATCATTTTCATAAAAAACTACGGATAAATATTGTTCGCCGATATCCGGTCCCTGACCATTTGTTTGTGTGGGATCATGAATTTCAAAAAATAATTTCGCGAGTGTTTCGTAATCGGTTTGTTTCGGATCGTAAACAATTTTAAGAGCTTCTATATGTCCCGATCCATGCGCGCAAACCTGCTCATAAGTTGGGTGATCAATATGTCCGCCGGTATAACCAACCTCTGTTTTAATTACACCTTTTTCATGTTGAAAATAATATTCAACCCCCCAAAAACAACCACCTGCGAAAATAGCGGTTTCAGTCTCAGAATTTTTTGTTGAATCGGATGATGATGACGATGATGCGGGAATAAACACCATCGATATAGAATTAACGCAATGTCTTGTGTCTTTTGAAGTCAATCCTTCACCGGTAAAAACGTGACCTAAATGGGCGCCACATTTTGCACAGGTAATCTCAGTACGACTTCCGTCAAGATCTAAAGTTTTATTAATTGCTCCCGGAATTTCATCATCAAAACTCGGCCAGCCGCAATTGGAATGAAATTTATCTTCCGATCTGTAAAGTGGCGCATTACACTGTCTGCAAACATAAATTCCTTTCTCGAAATTGTCCGTATATTTTCCGACAAAAGGTCTTTCAGTTCCTTTGTGAATAATCACATCTTCTTCCTGTGGCGTAAGTTTATTTAATTTCATAGATGAGTCTTTTTGAGGGTGAGAATTTTGTCCTTGAGTAGTAGAATGAGTTGTACAACCTATTAATATTAATCCAGTAGCCAACATCAGACAAAAGGAAGTCAGAGATGAATTGAGGGTCTTCATGATTTTGAGTTTTCATTTATTTTATGCCGACACAGGTACCGTTGCCCATTCGGGTAATAGACAACAAGGTATTGTCGCTTTATATTGTACTTAAAATCTATTGTTCAAAAAGTCGTATGATGAATATGGCTCCTGCATCTGTTCTTCCTATCTGAATATAGGATGTTGTCTTATTTTTTATGTAGCGTGTAACTCTTATTATTCCTTTTGGCATTCCGGTGAGTAACGATTTATCTGTATTTGAATCCACTTTCGTACAACCCTTCATTCCACTCATTTCAAGCATAGCCATATTGAGGTCGATCATTTTCCAATCTGAATCTGCCATGGCGTAAAAAACATATCTCTTATCAGGTCTTTGTTTTATAGAAGTTAAAAAGCCATCGAGAATCAGGTTGGATGAATATATTTTATTGTCTCCTTCTTCCTTGATAAATTCTCCTTTTGCCTCATTCAATGAAGAATTAATAATCAGATCCAACTCCTTTTCAAACTTTGTTTGTGAAAAGCCCGACTTCACTAAAAATAGTGAGAAAATAAGTGAAAGAATCAGAAATCGATTATTTTTCATTTTGAGGGATTGAAGTTCTATCAATAGCCCTGACATTCATATCTGGGTTCCTGAGATTCATGTCCGGCTTACAAAGATACGCATTTTTTTATTTTTGAAAAATCTTCACAGTTTCACACACATTTACGACTTCGCCAACGATCGTTTCTGTTTAATTCTTTATTGTTTTTTGTCTACTTTTACAATCACAATCACCACTTGCACAAACTCAATAGTTATAAATCACTAAATCACCAAATCTCCAAATCACAAGATGAACAATGGCAAACATCGTAAAATGGGCTGAAAAATGTTCCCCCTGGGAAGGTGGCTACCAAAACGATCCTTCCGATCCAGGAAATTACACTTCTACAGGAATACTTGTCGGCACCAACCGCGGCGTGAGTGCAGGTGCTTATGAAAAGCATTTCTCCAAAATTCCAACTGCTGAAGACATGAAAGCACTGACCGACGAACAATGGTCAGTCGTGACGCGCGCATACTGGGATGCATGGCGGGCAGATGAAATTCTCAACCAATCTGTCGCTGATCAATTAGTTGAATGGTACTGGGGATCAGGTGTCTGGGGAATTAAAATTCCGCAACGATTAGTGGGTGTAGATGATGACGGTAGTGTCGGCACACACACGCTCGCGGCCGTGAATGCAGAAAATCCGGAAACACTTCACGCAAAAATTGTAGCAGCCAGACTTACATATATAGATGACATTATTTCAACTCACCCCGACTGGGAGAAATACAGAATTGGCTGGACGAACAGGATAAAATCGTTTGTGTATGAACCGGCCGCAAATGATGTTGCCGTCGAAACGGACGAGAGACAGCGGGAAGCCGACTCAGATTTTACTACAATGTCGAACGGATAGGAGGTTGCAGAAAGAGAAACAGAGCGAAGAAAGAGTGAAAAAATTCAGAAAGAGAAACAGTTCGGAGAAAGAGTAAGAAATTCAGAAAGAGAAACAGAGCGGAGAAAGAGTGAAATTCAGAAAGAGAAATTATGAGTCAGTGTCAAAAGTTGGGGAGTGAAGTGATTTCATGATGTCATTTCATTGACTTCGAATGGCTAATCTTACGATGAGTTTGCCGTCCGGAAACCGTTTGGGATCCTTCCAAACGCATTTTCGGTAATTACTCTTTCTCTTTCTTCGCTCTGTTTCTGAACCTTAGTCTTCTAGTTTCTTTATCATCGAATATAACATCCTCGAAATTTCATCAAATCCTTCAATAATTTCTTTGCTCTCATTCGTAGACATTTCTTGCTCTGCGGCAACCACTTCGGTGATTGAAGCACACTCGAACACCGATCCACGAGCCATAACAAGGAAGTTTCGCCTGTCTTTAGGAGTGAATCGCCCGCTGCCTTCAGCGATGTTGAGAACAATACTTAGGCTTGCTCTGCCAAACTGAGATTTCAGATAAACCGGCATCGTAGAATTGCCTTTGAGAAATGCATAGACTTTTCTGTTTATCAAAAAAGCTTTCTT
>JAHEYM010000300.1 GCA_023251595.1 Bacteroidota bacterium | reverse complement strand
TATATCGAACCGATAAGCCAATTTGTAACTGGAAGCATTAAATACGCCTTTTGCAGGAGCTAACATTAGTTCTGCAGTCGGATACCAGGTTGCATCCGGATTTCCTGTCATCTCCTTAATTTGTTTTTCGTTTTCTGGAGATTGCCATCTATATACATCTCCATTCATATAATTTAATGCACTATTTAATGCTTCTTCTTCAGATATATTCTGAACGGTTGAAATATTATTTAATTGATTGAAAAGCGAACCGTTCATTGAAACAATTTTATTGTTTTTTGTGTGGACAATATACATCGTTCCTTCAACGGGAACATCATTAATTGTTTCCTGAAAACGATAATGCAACATTCCGAGCTGATCTTTCTCAATCGAAAGTTGTTTCAACCCGACATTAAACGGAAGTCCAAAAGTTGTATGTAACCAAGTTTGGAAATTTCCTAAATCTTTTTCTGAACCGGGTCTGAATTGAATAAATTCAGGAATTGACGAGAGATTACTCATCCGGATAATTTCCGCGCCGGAAATCTGCTTCTCAGCATCATTTCCGATGATGACAGTTTGTGCTGTAATTTGGGTGAAGAAGAGCGCTGATAACGCTAATAAACTGATGTAGATTTTTTTCATTTCGGGTCAAAATTTTGCGCCCTAAAATTGCAAAAAAAAACAATCGCTTGTTAGCGCAAAACAATGATTATCGGAAGAATACAGGATTTTTAGGTTTATCTCCTTTGACGAGGGTCTAGTGCATCTCTGAGCGCATCGCCAAGAAGGTTGTAAACTGTTACAGTAATGAAAATCGCAAGCCCGGGAAACACCACCAACCACCATGCACTGAACTGATCTTTCCCTTGTGAGAGCAGTTTTCCCCATGTAACTGTTTGTATCGGAACACCAATGCCCAGAAATGAAAGGGCGGATTCGACCAGGATCGCGGCAGCAACTCCAAAAGCGATTGCCACCAGCGCGGGTGCAATTCCGTTCGGCAAAGCATGTTTTAACATGATTCGTGCTGAGGAGAATCCCATCGCGTGTGCCACCTGTATATACTCGAGATCGCGGATGCGCATCATCTCCGCCCGTGTGAGACGTGCGATGAGTGTCCAGCTGGTGAGTCCGATAATGATCATCACGTTCACCAAAGAACGATTAGCAATTGCGGCGATTGAAATAATGAGAATAAGTGTCGGGAGTGAGATGAGGATTTCAATCATTCTTGAGATGATCGAATCGGCTGGAATATTAACTTTTTTACTCAACAGTCGGATTTTTCCGACATATTTTCCAACGATTGAAAATATATATATAATTACCGTAAAAATAATCAGGGAGAAAAATGATTCCAGCATAAAACGGAATCCGGATGTTGCCAAAGCATCTTCCAAAACAAATTTTCGGAGTAGGACAGCATAATAAAATGCGAGAAGAATTCCTAAAATAATTGTCCAGAATCTACCTCTTGTGGTGAAGAGACCATTATCGCCGTAATAGCCGGCAATCGCACCAAGCAATATTCCTATTATACCTGCAATGCTCATTGAAATTAATCCGACCGTAAGCGAAATCCCTGTACCATGAATAATTCCCGCAAGTACATCTTCACCCGAATTATTTGTACCCAACCAGTGCCGGAAACGATTTGGCAAACGGGTTTTTTGCGGATCAGTATTTATAAAATGTTGCGCATCGAATGGTCCGACAAAGCCCTGATTTGCCCAATCGCTCTTTCCTGCCGACCATGGAATCGGCGCCCATATCACTGATTCAAGATCCATGTGTTTCCAATCGGCGATGTCGGGTTGAATATATTCTATTTCACTTGTTGCGGGATTTTTAATTTCATATTTATTCTGAAATGAAAATGCAGGAAAAAGAATATTCCCTTTGTATTTTGCATATAATGGCTGATCGGTGGCGAGGATCGGGGAGAGGATGGCAATGATGATGAGAAATAGTAATATATATAAAGAAAAATACGCAGGCTTGTTTTTCTTCAGATTTGTAAAGAAATTCTTCCTGGACGACAGAGTTTTAACCCTCGCCCTTGATCCCTCTCCCACATCCCTCATCCCCAACCCTTCTCCCAACCGAGAAGGGGGAACGCCACCCTCTCCGTTGGGAGAGGGATCAAGGGTGAGGGCTTTGTGCGAAAGATTTTTCATGCTTAGCTATATCTGATCCTCGGATTTGCCAATGTATATAAAACATCTGTTATCAGATAACCGACCATAGTAAAGATTCCGGTTAGAGTGAAAACGGCGATGATCATATTATAATCTTTGGAGAAAATGGCATCATAAGAACCGGCACCCATTCCCGGAATTGAAAAGATAGATTCAATAATTACAGAACCACCAACCGCTGCCGGAAATATATTTGCAAAGACAGTGATGAGAGGTAATAGCGCATTTCTCAAAGCGTGTTTATAAATCACAGTATTTTCTGAGAGACCTTTTGCCCGGGCAGTCAATATATAATCTTGTTGAATTACTTCCAACATACTTGTTCTAACGGTTCTTGAAAGAAATGCAAAAGAACTGTATGTATATACAATTGTTGGTAGAACAAGATAAGGAAGTGTTAGCCGGATTTTATGGAGAAGCCCCATGCCTTCAGGAAAACCACCGATCGGACCCACTCCCGAAGCTTTAAAGATTTTCAACACATCCGGATTTGCAAACGTCATTAATAAAAGAGTTGCCATCCAAAATGAAGGCATTGAATATAATATATAAAGAATGGTTGAGGAAGTTCGTTCAAAAGTGCTTCCCGGGTGTGTGGCTGATCTGATGCCGATAGGGATACTGACTAAATATGCAAAAAACACCGAGAGTAAAGTAAATAATAATGACCATTTTATTTTCGCACCGATAACACCGGAAATAGGCAAATGAGTGACGCTCGAATTTCCGAAATCACCACGAATTAATCCTTGTGAATTAATAGCACCTTCACCCGTAAAGATATTTCCATCACCGAACAGCCACCGGTGATATTGATTCATGCCATGAAAAGAAATTGTTGGAATATAATTTTTCCAGCTCATAGCATTATTTCTCATTAAATTGTACTTGAGACGACAAGTCTTAAGTGACTCCATTATTGAGGCAGGAGCATTAATTTTTGTTAAAAGGAAAATAAGTTCATTCATGCTGCCAAGGATCTCGCGACTATCCCAAAACGTGCGAATATTAAGAGAATGGTATTTAGCTAAATTTAAAATTTCAAGTCGATCAGGGACGTAAAGTGAATCGGTTATCGTATCCTGTTTCGAATAATTTAATATTTCATGTTGAAGTTTTTTTAATGCAAGATTAAATTCACTGATCTGATCCCAATTCCCGTATTCAGAAATCAGTCTTTCGAGTGCTTCACGCTCTTGTTTGTCTGAGATTCGGTATAGTGTATCAGGTTCAGCGAGTGAATGAATCGAAAAATAAAAGACCGGAAGATCAAGTCCTGCTTTGTGTTTGAGGTACTTCAGGTTATTCTCCGGATGCGAATTTTGTTTACCCGAATTATCATCCGAAGAAGTGTTGGAATCATTCGGATCGCCGGGTGAATATATACTTAACAAAAATGCCAATAAAGAAATGATGATGATAGTCGGGAAGAAAATCAGGATTCTCTTCAGGATATATTTCAACATCATTTTGCGGATGAGGAAGGCGGCGGCGAAATTAAGCGAAGTGTGTTGAGCAGAACACCGGGACGGTCGAAATAGATCTCAAGATTACCGAATCGTTTGTGAACTACAACCCGTTTCAAACTTGCAAAAGCAAATATATAAGGTTGTTCTTCATAAATTATTTCCTGTAATCTTTTCACCATCGGAATATATTTATCCGGTTCCAACGTGTATTTAATACTATCAACCAATGCATCGGATGCAGCATTTCCGAATCCAACATAATTCGAACCTTCAGACGACCATTCTGTCGATCGCCATATCTGTGTGAAATCGTCTGCAGTTGCACCGCTCGTCCACGATCCCATGAACATATCAAAATCGTGATTTCGTGCTGCACCATAGACCGCACCACCCGCAAGCGGATTCAGGTTCACTTTTATTCCGGCTTTCCACATTGATTCAGCAGTTAGGGTGGCTGCGTCTTTCCATTCGGGCTGTGAATTTGGGAAATTCAAATTAAATACGAATTGAACTTTTTCACCATCAATCATTTTATCACGGATATTGTCACCATCTGTATCTTTCCATCCTGCTTCATCTAATATTTTTTTTGCTTTTTCAACATCGAGTGGAATTAAAGTCAGATTTGTATTATATTCATCTTTTAGCGGAGATACGGGGCTTGTAATTCGTTTATTCTTACCCCTGTTCATCGCCTGATTCAAATCATCCATTGGAACCAACAATGCCATTGCACGACGTACATTTTTGTCAACAAATAATTTCTTGTGTTTCTTCCCGTCTGGTCGGCAGTTTAAAGCGAAATACGAATAATTATAGGAGGTTACATAATCATAATTATAATTCGCTCTGAAGCTGCTATCCTTCTCCAATTCCATCAATGTTTTGGTTGAGATAGAAGAAGTAGCATCAAGTTCCTGTGATTTAAATGCAAGAATTTGCGAATTCATATCTTTATTCACCGTAAAAATTATTTTATCCGGATTTGACGCTTCCATATATTCTTTTGAACCTTTGGTCCAGTGATTCTCTTTTCTCGTCAGGGTCACTGATTGGCCGTTTTTCCATTCCGAGATTTTATACATCCCCAGTCCGTTCAGATATTTAATATCGTGCCCATATTTTGCACTATTAAAATCATTTGCCCATTTGGCAAGGTCTTTTTGTTTTTTAGCATCGAAAGTGGTGTCATCAAATTGTTCCATTTTATATTTTGAGAGAACATTTGCGCTGTCAAAAAATGCCCTTTCCAAAACCGGAAAATCGGGTAAAAATGAAATATTCTGAATATATTTCTGTTTCATAATCAAGGTGAATTTTCTCGGATTCGAAGCATCAACCACAATATCCTTCAGATTTTCGATATAGGATTTATGGTCTGGATTATCAACCAAAGGACATTTATTCGCCCTAAAAGTGAAGATCACATCTTCAACCGATAGCTTATTTCCATCATCCCATTTGGGCTCATCACGTAATTCGTACGTGAACCGAAGTTGATCTGAGGAAATGGAAGGCATCGCTTTTACAAGGGTGGGACAGAGGTCCAGCATACGCGGATCGAGCGATACCAGCGACATCTGTGTGTAGCAATTCATCTCAGTGCGTTGTTGCGACCGTCCGTTTGTGGGATGCATATCATCCGGGTCAGAAATCACATGATACACCAAAACATTCGTTTTTGGCCAACCTGATTGATACACTGCCGCATCAGGTTTTTTAATGTACCTGAGACTGTCTGAAACGGTTTTTGTCTCTTTTTTTTGTTCAGTTGAGGTATTGTTATTACAACCAAAAATGGCGAGAATAGAAAAAGCGAGTAGTG
>JAHEYM010000299.1 GCA_023251595.1 Bacteroidota bacterium | reverse complement strand
TTTTACCTTCGCACCGCTTTTATCACAATAAAGATCTTTTCTTCCCCTTTTCAACCCATCAACCCATCAACCCTTTTCTACCATGAAACTAACACAAGAACAACTCGACATCATCCACTCCAACGGCGACATAAAAATCAATGCAGTCGCAGGTTCCGGAAAAACTACAACTATCATCGAGTACGCCAAAACGCGACCGAAGGATAGTAAAATTCTCTATCTTGCCTTCAACAAATCGGTGAAGCTCGAAGCGGTTAAAAAGTTCGCAGAAAAGGGTCTCGACAATGTGAAAGTCGAAACCGCCCATTCACTCGCTTTCAAAAATATTGTATATAAACACAACTACAATGTTAAGCCTCAGAGCTATAAAACGCACGAAATTGTTGATCTTCTGCGATTACGTGGCAAGGAAAAACACGAGGAATATATTCTCGCTAATCACGTCAATAAATTTGTGGCATATTTCTGCAACAGCGATAAACAAAAAGTTCAGGATCTGAATTATCTCGATGTCGTTTCCGAGCGACAAGCAAAAATATTTGTGAAGACGTTTTACAAATATATTGAACGTCAGACTCGACTTCTTTTAAGCAAAATGGATAATGGTGAAATTGAAATCACACACGATTTTTATTTAAAGAAATTTCAGCTCTCCATTCCAAAACTTAATTACGATTATATTTTATTTGATGAAGGTCAGGACGCATCGCCGGCGATGCTCGATATTTTTTTAAAACAAAAAGCCACCAAGGTAATTGTCGGCGATACACATCAGCAAATATATGGATGGCGTTTCGCAGTGAACTCTCTCGAAAAAGCAAATTACAAAACGTATCACCTCTCAACGAGCTTCCGCTTCTCTCAGGATATTGCAAATCTTTCGATGGAAGTTTTGAAGTGGAAGAAGCATATTAGTTCGCACATTAACCCCGCCATGCAGGGTCGGGAACTAACCATTCATGGTACAGAAACTAACCCTGCCATTCATGGTAGGGAAACAAAAGCAGTCATTGCACGAACAAATCTCGGGCTCCTTCTGAAAGCCATCGAATATGTGATGGAGAAACCGGATTTAAAATATTTATATTTCGAAGGTAATTTTCATTCCTACACGTATGCCGATGAAGGTGCTTCACTCTATGACGTTTTACATCTTTATAACGGAAACCATCATTTAATAAAAGATAAATTGATTGCGGGAATGCAGAACTTATATGAACTGGAAGATTATATAAAAAAAACAGAGGATGTTCAGCTTGGAATGATGGTTGAGATTGTGAAATCTTACGGAGATGAAATTCCCAATATTCTGAAAAAAATAAAAGCTAAGCATGTTGAAAATGATCAAAAAGAAAAAGCAGAAATGATCTTCTCAACTGTACATCGTTGTAAGGGCATGGAATACGACGCGGTTCAGATTGTTGAGGATTTTCTTTCTGAACAAAAATTGTTAAAACAAATAAAAGCAACGAAAGAAGAAGATTTAAATGTTGCAAAAATAAATGAGGAAATTAATCTGCTATATGTCGCTGTTACACGAACGAAGAATAGTCTGTTTATTCCTGAATCTTTAGTGCCGGAAAATTTTCCGCGTTCTCCTCAAATTCGTTTAATCCGCGAAATTACTGACGAAGAAAAGATGGCAAAAGAAGATGCAAGACGATTGGAAATCGAACTTCGTAAAACAGAATGGAACGGAACTCCTTACAGAAGGAGACGAACAGAAAGACAAACAGAGAGACATACAATGAAAGAAGCAAGAGAGAAAAATAAAAACCACAACCGTCCCTGGACTCCCGAGCTCGACGCCGAACTAAAATTATTGCATAAAGAAGGTGTTTCACTGAAATATCTTTCAGCTCATTTCGGTCGTACGCAACGTTCAATCATATCAAGAATTGAAAGATTGGAATTGACTGAAATAACTGCATAAAATCGAATCGGATTTTCACTACCTTTGCTCTTCGAAAATGCAAATTAAATGCTCTGCTCAAATCTGCGTAATCTGCGCGAGAATAACGCCATCATTCATGATGGGGAACAACTGATATGAATAAGATATATAAAAATTGTCAGAGTTGCTCGATGCCGCTGAAAAAAGATCCAAAAGGTGGTGGTTCTAATGCCGATGGTTCTAATAGTCAAATGTATTGCAGTTACTGTTACGAAAATGGGAACTTCAAACAACCGGACATCACGGCAGAACAGATGCAGGTTTTCGTAAAAGGGAAAATGAAAGAAATGGGTTTTCCCGGTTTCCTGGCAGGATTTTTCGCAAAAGGAATTCCGAGATTAGAAAGATGGAAAAATAAATAAATGTCCAAACTTTTATTAATCCCAACCCCGATAGGCAACATGGAGGATATCACCCTCCGTGCTTTGCGCATGCTTCGGGAAGCAGATTTTATTTTAGCCGAAGATACACGAACTTCTGCACATTTGTTGAAACACCACGGAATTGATAAACGCTGCATTTCTTTTCATATTCATAACGAACATCAGATTTTAGAAAATATCATTTCGCGAATTGAAGCGGGTGAAAATGCAGCATTAATCTCCGACGCCGGAACACCCGGCATTTCGGACCCGGGATTTCTTTTAGCGCGCGAATGTATTCGCAGAAATATCGCGATTGAATGTTTACCCGGTCCGACCGCTTTTGTACCCGCGCTCATAAACTCAGGTCTTCCTTGCGACCGCTTTTGTTTCGAAGGTTTTCTTCCCCATAAAAAAGGACGTGTAACACGAATTGCAGAACTTGCAAAAGAAGAAAGAACAATGATTTTTTATGAATCTCCACATCGTGTTCTAAAAACACTCGAACAATTTGCTACTGCATTTGGTAATTCCCGTCGTGCAAGTGTTTCCCGCGAACTCACAAAAATATATGAAGAAACTATTCGCGGTACGCTCGAAGAACTGGTTACAATTTTCAAACAAAAAAATACAAAAGGAGAAATCGTAATTGTTGTTGGTGGGCTAATGTAGAGACGTAACATGTTACGTCTCATAACATGTTACGTCTCATAACATGTTACGTTTCTACGTTTTTCTGTACCTTTACCGCTAATTATATTCGGAAATGAAAAAATATATATTCGCTGTTACAGCGCTTCTTATTCTCATCACCTTTCCCTCTTTTTCCGGCGATAAATCGAAATTATTAATCGGAAAATGGAAAATCACTGATATCGATCTTGGCAAACCGATTCCCGAGGGTTCCAAAGATCTCGTCAAAACAATGTTCGATGAAATGAAAAAAACCGGTTACCTCGATTTTCGTGAAGATGGGTCTTTCGAAACATCCATGTCGGACGAGCTTGAAAAAGGAACATGGACACTGAATAAGGAAGGGACATTGTTAATGTTGAAAGAAACTGGAAAAGAGAAAATTGATTCTATAATGATCGACGGGTTGTCGGCTCATAAAATGATGCTCGTCTATCGCGACGTCGATTCAAAATTTACCCTTACTTTAGGAAAATAACGTTTTTTGAGATAATTTTTATTCCCGCTTTGCAGTCTCATCCGTTCTTTATACCTTTGGGCACTCAAAAATTAACTTAAAAAATTTACAAATGAAAAAAGTAGTTTATTATCTCGCAGCGCTCGTTATGGTAGCCGGATTCGTTGCCTGCAGCGGAAACAAAGCCGACATGGTTGCAGCAAAATGGAAAGTTGCTGACATGGACATGGGCAAACCAGTTCCTCCTGATCAGAAAGCCATGATGGACAAAATGATGGAAGAAGTTAAGAAAAACTCATTCTTCGATTTCCACAAAGACGGAACTTATGAATTATCAATGATGGGCCAAGGCGAAAAAGGCACCTGGAAACTGAGTGACGACGGCACCAAACTCCTTTGCAAAACTGAAGGAAAAGACAAAGAACAAGCCTTGAACATGACCGAAATCTCTTCAAGCAAAATGGTCCTCGAAATGGAAGACCATGGCGAAAAGATGAAATTCACGCTTGGAAAGTAATATTTCCTCTCGTTAACTGCACTAAGCCGTTCTCCCGAACCTTCCAGGTTTGAGAGAACGGTTTTCTGTTTCATTCCAATTTTGTCTTTCGCATACTGACTACTGACCACTGACTACTTATTATTAACTTCACCCGGTTTTTTGCCACTCCTATGCCCACCAATTATCGCATAATCAACAATATTGCCGGCTGGCTATGTTTCCTGATTGCCGCCTTCGTTTACTGCTCAACCATTGAGCCAACCGCCAGTTTCTGGGACTGCGGTGAATTTATTGCAACCTCCTACAAGCTCGAAGTGGGGCATCAACCAGGGGCACCGCTTTTCCTCATGATGACCAAAGTCTTCTCACTATTGGCGGGAAATGACACTACAAAAGTCGCTGTGATGGTCAACATTTTTTCAGCGCTGGCAAGTGCTTTAACAATCATGTTCCTCTTCTGGACCATCACCGCCATCGTCAAAAAATTTATGTCGCCTTCTTCAGAACCTGACAGTAATCAACGAAATTTGATTATTATCGCCGGACTGATCGGAGCGATTGCTTACACTTTTACTGATTCATTCTGGTTTTCTGCGGTTGAAGGTGAAGTCTACGCCACCTCCGCACTTTTCACAGCGGTCGTGTTCTGGCTAATCCTGAAGTGGGACGTGGTTGCCGATGAAAAACATTCAACCCGTTACATCATCCTCATCGCTTTCCTGATGGGTCTCTCCATCGGCGTCCATCTGTTGAATCTGCTTACGATTCCGGCAATGACGCTCGTGTTTTATTTCAGGAAATTTAAAACGACCAAACTCGGCACCTTTATCTCTCTCATTGCCGGTGTTGTGCTGCTCGCTTTCGTGCAGTTTGGCATTATCCCCGGTGTCGTGAAGCTTGGTGCTTTTTTCGATCTGTTTTTTGTAAATACATTGAATTTATCCGTCGGCTCCGGAGTACTCTTTTACGCCGTCCTGACAATCGGTCTTATTATTTGGGGACTTCGATTCACCAAAAGTCGCAACATGCCGGTATTAAATACGGCAATACTTTCTGTTGCCTTCATCATTATCGGTTACACCTCTTTCGCACAAATTGTGGTTCGCTCCGGTGCCAACACGCCTATGGATGAAGGTGATCCATCCGATGTTTTCGCTCTGCAATCTTATCTTGGTCGCGAACAATATGGCGATTTCCCTTTAATGTACGGACAATATTATACCGCAAAATATGAGCGAAATGATCCTGGAGGTGATATATGGGTACTTGATCATAAATCTCAAAAATATCGTTCCGTAGGTAAAAAAGATCACCCTGTTTATGATCCTGATGATTGTACAATTTTCCCGCGTATGTATAGTTCTGAGGCCCACCATATCCGAGGGTACAAGGAGTGGGCAGGAATAAAAGGTGATCATAAACCTACTTTCGTAGACAACCTGACCTTCTTCTACAATTATCAGATCAGGTTTATGTATTTACGCTATTTCATGTGGAATTTTGCGGGTCGTCAAAACGATATTCAAGGTCA
>JAHEYM010000298.1 GCA_023251595.1 Bacteroidota bacterium | reverse complement strand
TAGTATGTTTATATGAGGGAGATAGACTTTGCGAGTCAACGGGGAGAACAATGAGTCTAAAAAAAATTGGGGAAACTAACTTATTTTCCTTTTTGAGAAGCGGATTCAACCGCAAAATAACTGTTATTTACATCTCTCAGTTGCTCCTGCAGATGTTTACCCTCATCGTTCTGTTCTTTGAGAGACCAGTCGTCGGTAGCCGTGGTCTCAAGCCAAACATTCCCCGACTTCCTGAAAACCTGTGCGTGTAACCCATATTTTTCTTCAAACATCATTTCAAGATCACCAACCGCCATTGTTTCTTTAATAATGATTTGACCGGAATGATTGACCATTTGTATAGAATGGAGATTCCTACTTGGTTCATAGAGTACATTTTTTCTGGTGGGTTTACCTCTAAGATGTGACTCCCTGAAAAATTCAATCTTCAGAAAAGGAAATGCTGTATTAAAAACTTTTTGTATGTCATCAATGGTTTGTTTAACATCGATCACCAGACAAACCTTTTCTTTCATCACAAAATAATTGAATTACAAAGGTCAGCCGGATCAGCATCTAAATCACATGATCTTCGTCACCTGAAAGGATGATTGTTCCATCAAATCAATAACTTATATTGTTATCACGCAGATGCTTAATTGTAGAAAATGTATTGTTATATTTGCACAAAAACACAAATGAAACAGGCGATTTATATGTTTATTCTTCTGACGTTCAGTACCATCACAAAAAGCCAGATAACTCAGGATTCATGCGGGTTTGAAAGGGGTTTATATATGAATAATATGATCAAATATATAAACAA
Organism: Bacteroidota bacterium; assembly: GCA_023251595.1. GTDB lineage: Bacteria > Bacteroidota > Bacteroidia > AKYH767-A > JABDAW01 > JAHEYM01. The sequence continues at coordinate 4,698 of JAHEYM010000298.1, read as the reverse complement.
TGATTTTGCCCAGGGGGTGGATACCAACATTTCTGTACTGGCAAATTCGCAGAAGTTTCATGCTGCTTTGAATTTTATTTCACAACATGATATCAATTATCTCGTGTTTTACGACACGCGCGGTATCATCGTCAGTACCAATCCGGCTTATTCTATTTATCGTAATAATCTCTCGAATTTTATCGATAGCGCCAAGAATTTTTATGGGGTTAGAAAAGTGGCTGTCGCAGGCGGAGATACTGCTTTTTTCAGAGATGTCAGTACACAATATAATCAGAGTACAAATCCCGTTTTCCCCGGAAAGATAGATGTGCTCAATCTTGAACTCGAGTTTTGGCTTCCCACCTCGATAGGTGCAGCTTCATTTAATTCTGCTTTCACCGATTATATAAATATTCTGGATTTCATGAACATGATTAAAAATACGGATCCATATATAGATACAGTAGAGGCGTATCTCGGGTATTTTTTTAATGCTGAAACACCGACAGATCCTCAAATGGGATACGGAAATACGGTTCGTCAGCAACAGAGAGTCGATTCGGTCGATAACCGTACTGACCGTATTTTGTTGCATTATTATATGACAGATCATATATGGGATAGCAGCGGTTCTGCAAATCCGACTGATTTTTTCGGAAATGTGCGATACAATGAAAGAATTACTTTTCTGAATAATAACAGTCACCAAACAGATATCCGACCGATATTCTCTTCAGAAACAACCTCCGATATCGGGCAGGGAACAGGAGGCGGAAATTTTCTCGGTTATTGGCTCCGCGATACGCTTGGATGGAATATTGCCGGAAATTCTCTATATAAAGCGGAACATAGTTTCTATGCCGGTTATGATTCGACTTTTAATACAAGATTGAAAGGATTTCAATGGTTCGATTATACAAAAATGCCGGTTAATTGTGTTAGCGGCGGACCGGTGTATTATCCTTGCGGAACTTCGACCGGAATAGAATCCGCTGAACTAAACGAAATTTCAATATATCCGAGCCCTGCATCCTCGACCATTCACATTCAGTTGGGAAATATTTCTCAAAATTCAGAAATAGAATTTATGGATGTCTTGGGAAGAGTAATTTATCGTCAATCTATAAATAATATAAATTCAGAAATCGATATTTCGGGGTGGAGAAAAGGAATGTATATATATAAAATATTGGGGGTTCAAAATCCTCGACCCATTAGTAGAGGGAAATTTGTTGTCGAATAAGATTACATAATGATCTCAAACTATTTCACAACGGTTAAACTGACAAAAAAATCTCTCGCTGTCCCGATTTCCGGTTTCATCACACTCGAAATCGAATAACCGCTGTCGGGGGTAAAAACTCCATTTTCATCCAACATATATATATTGTTATTTATATGACGATGATATTTATACCGGATCGCTTTATCGCCGACTGAGTCAACAGAAAATGATTTTACATCAGGAAGTGAATCTTTTGCAATAAATGCAGTGGTTGATGTCCCGTTTTCGGCTTGCGCTTTAGCTGTATTAAAACTGCTTCCCCATGAGGGTCGGTGAATATCGCCTGCATTCAAAACCGATAATTCTGTTTCCCAATCATCAACCCGATATTTACGAATTTCTTTTTCGCCATTCAGAATAATTGTCTTCTCAACTTCAAGATTATTTAATTTCAACTTCTCCGATTCCTCTTTTAATATTTTTTGAAAATCAGGATAATGCCTCGTCCCCGGTTCGTGCTCGGTTGAACATGAAACAATCAAAAATAAAAAACAAATCGCAAGGAAATAATTCCTCATTACTCTGTTTCGAATGTGATACCCTGTGCCAGCGGCAAATCGTTGCTGTAATTAATTGTATTGGTCTGCCTTCTCATATATATTTTCCATGAATCAGAACCCGATTCTCTGCCACCACCGGTATCTTTCTCGCCACCAAAAGCTCCGCCAATTTCTGCACCTGATGTTCCGATATTTACATTTGCTATTCCACAATCGGAACCTTCGTGAGAAAGAAATTTTTCACTCTCCAAAATATTTCTTGAGAAGATAGAAGAAGATAATCCTTGCGGCACATCATTTTGCATCGCGATGGCTTCATCTATATTTTTATATTTTATTAAATAAAGCAATGGAGCAAAAGTTTCTTCCTGAACCATTTTGAAATGATTCTGTACCTCTGCGATGGCAGGTATTACATAACAACCCGATTCGTAACCATTGCCATCTAAAATTCCGCCGCCATATATAATTTTTCCTCCTTCTTTTTTTACTTCTTCTATTGCATTCAAATAATCTTTCACAGCTCCTTTATCGATCATTGGTCCCACCAACGTGTCTTTGCTCAACGGACTTCCGATTTTAATATGACCATACGCTTTGACCAGTCGCGTAACAAATTCTGCATATTGAGATTCGTGAATAATTAATCTTCTTGTTGAAGTGCAACGTTGACCACAGGTTCCTACTGCGCCGAATAATACTGCGCGTAATGCTAAATTTAAATCCGCATTTTCAGTGATAATAATTGCATTATTTCCTCCCAGTTCGAGCAACGATCTTCCCAATCTTTCGCCAACAATTTTTCCAACTCGTCTTCCAACTCTTGTTGAACCCGTGGCAGAAATTAATGGAATTCTTTTATCCGCTAAAAAATTATCACCTACATATTTTGAACCGGCTGCAACGAGATTTACAACTCCTTCAGGAACCTGATTTCTGCGTAACACATCTCCAATTATTTTATGCGTTGCGATGGCACACAGCATCACTTTCGAAGAAGGTTTCCAGATCACACAATCACCGCAAACCATTGCCAACATTGCGTTCCACGACCAAACAGCGACAGGGAAATTAAATGCGCTGATCACGCCCACGATTCCGAGCGGGTGATATTGCTCGTACATGCGGTGGCGCGGGCGTTCAGAGTGCATCGTGTATCCATGCAATTGACGCGATAAACCAACCGCGAAATCGCATATATCAATCATTTCCTGCACTTCTCCGAGACCTTCCTGATAGATTTTACCCATCTCGTACGAAACTAATTTACCAAGTTCGGACTTATATTTTCGCAATTCGTCGCCAATCTGACGCACTACTTCACCACGTTTGGGCGCAGGCCACATCCTCCACTCGATAAACGCCGTCTGCGCTGTTTGAACCACTTTTTCATAATCTTCGCTTGTTGCCTGACGTATACTGCCTATCAAACTTCCATCCGCTGGTGAGTATGAATCCAGAACCTCACCTGTCGTCTCAAACCAGTTTGTCCCGGTAGACGCACCGTTATTCATGTCGCTAACCCCAATTTTTTCAAGGTCTGCACCTATCGCAGATTTCATGCTCTCTGTTGCTTCCGTGCTCATTTGTTTATTTGATTTCGTGCAAAATTAGTACTTTTACCTGATATTGTTCTTCGTGCCTTCGCGCCTTCGTAGCCAATTTCTTTTTTTGGTCGGCTCATTGAGTGTGGCAACGGGATATTAAATTTTATATGAACCCAAAAATTGCGATTATTATAGGCGCTGGTCCCGCCGGACTTACTGCTGCATTCGAGCTTCTTAAACGCTCCGAGATTATTCCGATTATTATCGAACAAAACGATGTTCCTGGCGGATTGGCACGTACTGTTAATTTCAAAGGGAATCGTATTGATATCGGTCCCCATCGCTTTTTTTCGCGTTCGTCGAAAGTAATTGATTGGTGGACTCACGTTTTGCCAATACAAGGACTTCAACAAAATAATAATAGTGAACTGGAAATTACCTATCATCATAAACATAAAAAAATACGTTTATCCGAAACCGGTCCCGATCCCGATTCAACCGATCATGTGATGTTGGTGAAAGACCGTTTCACCCGAATTTTTTACGGGCGCAAATTTTATTCATATCCAGTTTCTCTTTCACTCGAAATGATGCGAAATCTTGGTTTTTTTCGTTTGATAAAAATTTTATTTAGTTACACGAGAAGTTCTTTGTTTCCGGTGAAGCCAGTCGTGACACTCGAAGATTTTATGATAAATCGGTTTGGCAGAGAATTATATAATACTTTTTTTAAAGATTATACTGAGAAGGTTTGGGGTGTGAAGTGTAATAACATCTCTGCTGACTGGGGTGCTCAAAGAATTAAAGGATTATCGGCAGGAAAAGCAGCACTGCAAGCCATCTCCGCCAAATTCAGCAGCAAAAATTCAGCGAAAGGAAGTTCGCTCTCCGAACATTTTCTGTATCCTAAACTTGGTACGGGACAGATGTGGGAGGAGGTTGCAAAGTCAGTTGAATATTTGGGTGGAAAAATTATATATACACATAAGCTGGTGAAATTAATTTCCAAAAATCAATGCATCGCCGGTGCAGTTATTCAGGATATAAAATCCGGAGAACAGAAAACAGTGGAGGGTGATGAGTTCATTTCTACAATGCCGGTTGATGAATTGTGTTTGGCTTTGGGGGAAGTCGTTCCGGAAAATGTTAAATCAGTGGCGCGCGGACTTATTTATCGCGAATATCTTTCCGTCGGTTTGCTTGTGAAGAAATTGAAATTTGCAAATAATACAGGTGTCAACCCCGGAAGCCCGCTTATTCCGGATAATTGGATTTATATTCAGGAAAAAGATGTGAAACTCGGGAGAATTGTTATATATAGTAATTTCAGTTCTTCGCTTGTGGCTGATCCCGACACCGTTTGGGTTGGTCTGGATTATTTTTG